>NZ_JABERS010000019.1:0-83322 GCF_013168745.1 Aeromonas sp. TW 6
AGCAGTTCAAGTTACCCGCCCGCCGAGAACGAAGTTACCCAAGGTGCATCAAAGCCAAACCACAGAAGTATGCGACGAGAAAACCTAGTAAAAACAATGCCAGTCAGGCTTAACTGACTGGCATTACCCCGAGGCTCCTCTTTTTCTGCGTGTTGCGGGCCCGTTTGGCTAGAACCAGAAGCCGATGATGAAGGAGCCCGCCAGGGTCAGCATGACGTTGGCCACCGCATAGGTGCCGGCATAGCCGAGCGCCGGGATGGAGCTGTTGGCCGCTTCGTTCACCACGTCCATGGCCGGGGCGCAGGTACGTGCGCCCGTGATGGCGCCGAGCAGCAGGGCTGGGTTCATTTTGAGCACCCAGACACCGAACAGGTAGCCTACCAGCACCGGCAAGGTGGTCACCAGCATGCCGGAGAAGAGCACCACCATCCCCACTTCGCTCAGGTGATCAAGGATGCCGCCCCCCGCCTTGAGGCCGGTACTCACCATGAAGACAGCGAGCCCGAGATCCTTGGCAAGGCGCAGGGCCCCCGGCGGCACATAGCCCACCGTGGGGTGGTTGGCCCGCAGGTAGCCCATCAGGATCCCCGCCAGCAGCAGGCCGACGGCATTGCCGAGGCCGAACTCTATCTGGCCGAACACCAGGGAGACGGAGCCGATGAGCAGCCCCAGCACGAAGAAGGTGGCAAAGGCCACCAGATCCGTGGTCTGGCTGTGGATGCTGATGAAGCCGATCTTGTTGGCCAGCAGCTTGACCCGCTGCTTCTCGCCGCTGATCTGCAGCACGTCACCCTTTTGCAGCATGATATTGCGATCGAACGGCATCTCGATCTGGGAGCGCACCACCCGGTTCAGGAAGCACCCCTTCTCGGTGAGGTTGAGCTCCACCAGGTGGCGACCCACCACGGCATCGTTCTTCACCACGATCTCTTCGGTGACGATCTGGAGGTCAAGCAGGTTGCGATCGAACACCTCTTTGCCGTTGCGGTAGTTGACGTCGAGCTTCTCGTGGCTCTCGGGGTAGCCCACCAGAGCTATCTCGTCCCCTTCCTGAATGACGGCATCACCGTCGGGGCTCGCCAGGATGCCGTTGCGGCGAATGCGCTCCACATAGCAGCCGGTGTGGGGATAGATGCCGGTCTCCCGCAGGGTACGCCCCCCGATCCAGGCGGCGAGCTCTGGGCCGACCCGATAGGCGCGGATGATGGGCAGATAGGTCTTGCGGCTCTCGCTGTCGGACAGCCCCCGCTCGCGCGCAATCTTCTGCGCTTCGGTATTGAGATCCAGCCTGGCCAGGGAGGGGAGGTAGCGCACCACCAGCATCAGCCCCACCAGCCCCACCAGGTAGGTCAGGGCGTAGCCGATGCCCATGTTGTCCAGCACCGACTGCATGTCGGTCTGGTGGGGCAGGTTGAGCAATCCGCTTCGCAGGGCGTCCTGCGCCCCCACCAGGGCCGGCGTGGAGGTGAGGGAACCTGCCAGAATGCCGGCGGCCATGCCGGGCCCCAGATTAAAGAACTTGGCGAGCCCCACGGTCAGCAGCAGGGCCGACAGCAGGATCACCAGGGTCAGGGTGATGTAGTGGATGCCGTCGCGAAGGAAGACGCTGAAAAAGTGCGGCCCCGCTTCAATTCCCACACAGAAGATGAACAGCATGAAGCCGACGTTTTCAGTGGAGGTGGAAAACTGGAATCCCATCTGGCCAAACAGCAGGGCGGTGAAGAGCACGCCTATGGTGTTGCCTATCTGGAAGTTGCCGATGCGTACCTTGCCCAGCAGCAGCCCGAAGGCTAGTACCACGAACAGCAGCAGGGAGTCGCTTTGATGTAGCAGTGTCACGAAATCTATGGTCATGCCCGGAAAAACCGAGGATAAAAGTGAGGCCGATATTGTGCCGGATCCTGTATCAAGAAAGAAGCGCCAAAGCGGATTAACAGCCAGTTAAGTGCTGGTCTCTTCGATGAAGATAGGGATGCGAGGGGGGGGCTGGGGAAAACACCTCTATTTTACGCTGCAAGGCCCGCTGTCAATGAGTGAAATATGCTGTTGAGCAGAGAGGGGATGACGCTCCTGTGGACAATTTATTACCTGCTGCATGGGGAGCAAACGGGCATGTTTTTCAGCATTTTCCACTGAGGAAATTGAAGGGTAACAAAAGAGACTCATGACTCATCCGGCGAGGGCTGACCCGCAGGACGCGGCATAGCGAAAAAAAATCCCCCACAGGCAGCACCGCGAGTCGATTCATCCCATTTAGGGGGGAAGGGAAAAACAGCAGAAAATGGGGAAGAGCGGGGGCAGCCATCGCAAACCGGGGACAATGGCTGCCAGCCCAGATGAACCGTGGCTTTGGTCAAGTTACCCACAGAAACTGTGGATAACCCTGTTTATGAAACTTGGCGATCAGGCTGAAAGCCGCGCCAATACTGGGCTGCAAGGACTGTTCAAAAAATACCTGCAATAAATTGTTTCTATAAAAATCAAATAGTTATACGCAGCAGAACAAAACGCTGCTGGTCAGTAACGGGAGATCAAAAGGGAGTCAGGCCGCAGGGGAGGGCTTGTGCATTAAAATTGGAAGAGGAAAGCACTAAAGTGGATAACTTGCACCGAGATGGTGAGGAATTGGCTCCCCCGACTGGACTTGAACCAGTGACATACGGATTAACAGTCCGCCGTTCTACCGACTGAACTACGGGGGAACATCAGGCAAGGAGGTGCATCATACAGAGGTCGTATTTCAGGGTCAATAGCCATCAGGGAGGGTGAGCGGATACCCAGCTCCTTCAACTCGGGGTACACTGCTCCCTTGCCGTTTTTTGCCGGGAGTCGTCATGAGCAAGTTATTCCAGTTGGCCAGCCAGTTTCAACCCGCCGGGGATCAGCCGAGGGCCATCGCCCAGCTGCTCGATGGCATCGAGTCGGGACTGGCCCACCAGACCCTGCTCGGGGTGACCGGTTCGGGCAAGACCTTTACCATGGCCAACGTCATCGCGACTCTTAATCGTCCCACCATGATCCTGGCCCCCAACAAGACCCTGGCGGCCCAGCTCTATGGGGAGATGAAGGAGTTCTTCCCCGACAACGCGGTGGAGTATTTCGTCTCTTATTACGATTACTACCAGCCCGAAGCCTATGTGCCGACCACGGACACCTTCATCGAGAAGGATGCCTCCATCAACGATCACATCGAGCAGATGCGGCTGTCAGCCACCAAGGCGCTGCTGGAGCGGCGCGACGTGGTGATCGTCGCCTCGGTATCGGCCATCTATGGTCTGGGGGATCCCCAGGCCTACCTCAGCATGATGCTGCACCTCAAAGTGGGGGACGTGAT
The DNA here is from genome assembly GCF_013168745.1 of Aeromonas sp. TW 6. Taxonomy (NCBI): domain Bacteria; kingdom Pseudomonadati; phylum Pseudomonadota; class Gammaproteobacteria; order Aeromonadales; family Aeromonadaceae; genus Aeromonas; species Aeromonas sp. TW 6. Next base: position 3,335 of record NZ_JABERS010000019.1, read on the forward strand.
CAATCAGCGGGATATCCTGCGCCGCCTCGCCGAACTGCAGTACACCCGCAACGACATGGCCTTCCAGCGCGGCACCTTCCGGGTGCGGGGGGAGGTGATCGACATCTACCCCGCCGAATCGGACAAGCTGGCCCTGCGGGTGGAGCTGTTTGATGAAGAGGTAGAACGCCTCTCCCTGTTCGATCCCTTGACCGGCGCCATCGAGCAGACGGTGGTGCGTTACACCATCTACCCCAAGACCCACTACGCCACCCCGCGGGAGACCATTCTGGGTGCCATCGAGCACATCAAGGAGGAGCTCAAGGGGCGGCGCGAGCAGCTGATGAACCTCAACAAGCTGGTGGAGGAGCAGCGCATCAGCCAACGCACCCAGTTCGACATGGAGATGATGCAGGAGCTGGGTTACTGCTCCGGTATAGAGAACTACAGCCGCTACCTCTCCGGCCGCGCACCGGGTGAGCCGCCGCCCACCCTGTTTGACTACCTGCCGGGGGACGGCCTGCTCATCATCGACGAATCCCACGTCACGGTGCCGCAGATCGGCGCCATGTTCAAAGGGGACAGATCCCGCAAGGAGACCCTGGTGGAGTACGGCTTCCGCCTTCCCTCGGCGCTGGACAACCGGCCCCTCAAGTTCGACGAGTTCGAGGCGCTGATGCCCCAGACGGTGTTCGTCTCGGCGACCCCCGGCCCCTACGAGCTGGAGAAGTCAGGCGGTGACGTGGTGCAGCAGGTGGTGCGTCCCACCGGCCTGCTCGATCCTGAGGTGGAAGTGCGGCCGGTCAGCACCCAGGTGGACGATCTGCTCTCCGAGATCCGCAAGCGGGTGGCGGTGGAGGAGCGGGTGCTGGTCACGACACTGACCAAGCGGATGGCGGAGGACTTGACCGAATACCTGGCGGATCACGAGGTACGGGTGCGCTATCTGCACTCGGATATTGATACCGTGGAGCGGGTGGAAATCATCCGCGACCTGCGCCTTGGCAAGTTCGACGTCTTGGTGGGCATCAACCTGCTGCGCGAAGGACTCGACATGCCGGAAGTCTCCCTGGTGGCCATTCTGGATGCGGATAAAGAGGGCTTCCTGCGTTCCACCCGCTCCCTCATCCAGACCATCGGCCGGGCAGCGCGCAACCTCAACGGCAAGGTGATCCTTTACGGGGATACCATCACCAACTCCATGAAGGTTGCGATCGAAGAGACCGAGCGGCGCCGCGCCCTGCAACACGCCCACAACCTGGAACACGGCATCGTGCCGAAGGGGCTCAACAAGGCCATCGGCGATGTGATGGACATGGGGGGCAGCCGCACGGCGGGCAAGGCGGGCAAGGGGAGTCGCAAGGCTGCCGAACCGCAAGGGGAGTACCATGCCCGCTCTGCCAGCGAGATCAGCAAGGAGATCAAGCGGATGGAAGAGCAGATGTTCCAGCATGCGCGGGATCTGGAGTTCGAACAGGCGGCGGCGCTGCGGGATCAGATCCAGCGGCTGCGCGGCGAGCTGATCGAGTCATGAGCACCAGACGCTGGCTCATCTGGCGGCGTTTGCGCCGCCTCTATCAAGGCTTTCGCCACCCAGGCACGCCCTGGTGGGCGAAGGGGCTGGTGATCCTTATTCTGCTCTATGGCATCAGCCCGGTGGACGTTGTCCCCGATGTGGTGCCTCTCCTTGGCTGGCTTGACGACGCTACCTTGTTGCTGCTCCTCTTGTGGGGCTGGGAGAAATGCTTGCCCGGCGAGGTGCTGGCCGCTCTGGACAAGGCCGAGTGAGCAGAAGCCTACGTTCAGGGAGAGGGGAAAAGAAGGGGGGACTGAATGACTCCCTTCATGGGATTCGAAAAAGGGGACCATGGGGAGATTGTGAGCCAGGTCTCATTGGCGTAGACTCCACGCCGTTCACTTCATGGGTACCAAAAAATGGATCTGATCCTCTTTGCCATCGACTTTATTCTGCACGTTGACGTGCATCTGAAAGAGCTGTTCGAGAACTATGGCGTCTGGGTATACGCCATCCTGTTTCTCATCATCTTCTGTGAAACCGGGCTGGTGGTGACTCCCTTCCTGCCGGGGGACTCCCTGTTGTTTGCTGCAGGTGCCCTCACCGTGGGCAGCGTGTTGGACGTGCACACCCTAGCCGCCGTGCTGATCATCGCCGCGGTGCTCGGCAACGTGGTGAACTACACCATAGGCCACTTCTTCGGTGAGCAGCTGTTTCGCAACCCCGATTCCAAAATCTTTCGCCGGGACTATCTGGTCAAGACCCATGCCTTCTATGCCAAGCATGGCGGCAAGACCATCATCATCACCCGCTTCCTGCCCATAGTGCGCACCTTCGCCCCCTTCGTGGCGGGCATGGGGGCCATGACCTATCCCCGCTTCCTGGCGTTCAACCTGGTGGGGGGGCTCTTGTGGGTGCTCTCCTTCGTCTATGCCGGCCACTTCTTTGGCAATCTGCCGGTAGTGCGCCACAACTTTACCCTGCTCATCTTCGGCATCATCGCGGTCTCCTTGTTGCCCATGGTGATCGGCATGGTGAAGGCCAGGAGAAGTGCCAGCAAGGCTACCTCCGAAGGCGCGTGACATCGCCGTGCACGACATGAAAGAAGGGAGCCGATGGCTCCCTTCTTGTTGGTAGGCCGAGTGGCAGGTCGCTGCTGCGCCCTTTGACCCGCTTGTGGCCTGTTACGATGATGCACACCCGCAGGCAGCCACTTCATTGGCAGAACAGGGAGAAGGAGATCCGGCCCTCTGGGCATGGGGTCGTGAGGCGATAAAGAGGAAATAAGAAGGGAGCCATGGGCTCCCTTCTTAGGGTCGAGTGACGAACTAGTTGCAGCAGCGCCCTTTTATCAGGTTGCCAGCAGCCACGATGACGAACACCAGCAGATAGGCGGCAAAGATGACCACGAGCCACTGCGGCATGGAGAAACCGAGGAACTGCCAGCTGATCTCGCTGCAGTCGCCGTCCGGGTAGAACATCCAGGGAACCCACTTATCCAGTGGTGCCCAGGCAGGGAAGTCAACAAATCCCTCGCATACGTTGAAGGGGGAGGGGTTCATCTGGTAATCCACATGCTTGAGCGCCAGTTTCAGGCCCCAGAAGGCGCTGTAACCCCACAGGAGCATGGCACTCCAGCGCAGGTACCAGCGCTCTGGCGCGACCATGCCGAGGAGGCCGGCCGTGAGTACGCCGAGGAGGGCGATACGTTCATAAATGCACATCACGCAAGGGTGCAAACCCAACACGTGCTGGAAGAAGAGGGCGCAGAGTTCCAGCGCGAAAGCGGAGGCTGCCAGCAATCCCCAGGCCAGACGATGACTGGCAATGCGGCGAAGATACTCGATCATATGATTGATCTCTCAGAGAAAAATAGTGGCTGAATTAGAGCAGAGCCCCATCTGAAAAGAAAGGGGCCGAACAGCCCCTTTCATGATCAGTGTGTGGACGGGGTGGGCAGTGGCAGTGCCCCATGATCCAGCAACCACCCTGCCTGATAGAACCATTCGGTTGCAGGACCGAGGAGCAGTTCCACGGAGAAAAAGCCGACAAGCCCCAGCACCAGGGTATAGGGCAGCGCCATCCAGACCATACGGCCATAAGAGAGGCGCAGCAGGGGAGCGAGGGCCGAGGTGAGCATGAACAGGAATGCGGCCTGGCCATTGGGGGTGGCGACCGACGGCAGGTTGGTGCCCGTGTTGATGGCCACGGCCAGCAGATCAAAATGCTCCCGGTTGATGGCGCCGTTGATCAGGGCGGTCTTCACCTCGTTGATGTAGACGGTGCCGACGAAGACGTTGTCACTGACCATGGAGAGCAGACCGTTTGCTAGGTAGAAGAGGGCAAGCTGATCCTCCGGCTTGGCCGCCAGTACCCACTGGATCACCGGCTTGAACAGCTGTTGATCGATGATGACCGCCACCACGCTGAAAAAGACGGTGAGCAGGGCGGTGAATGGCAAAGCCTCCTGGAATGCCTTGCCAAGCGCGTGTTCTTCAGTCACGCCGGTGAACGCCGTCGCGAGCACGATGACCGTCAGGCCGATCAGCCCAACTGCAGCCAGATGGAGGGCAAGACCCGTGATAAGCCAGGTGGCAATCAGCGCCTGGACGATCAGCTTGGCCTTGTCCTGCGGGGTACGTTGTGCGTCTTCGTCGCGCTCGTAGGATTCCATGATGTGACGCACGGGCTCGGGCAAGCGGGCGCCATAACCGAACCAGCGGAATTTTTCGACCAGGATGCAGGTCAGCAGGCCGCAGATGAAGACCGGAATGGTGACTGGTGCCATGCGAATGGCAAATTCACCGAAGTGCCACCCGGCCTGTTCACCGATGATGAGGTTCTGGGGTTCGCCGACCAGGGTGCAGACGCCCCCCAGGGCGGTACCGATGGCGGCGTGCATCATCAGGCTGCGCAGGAAAGCACGAAACTCGTTCAGATGCTGGCGGGAGAGCTCGTCAATCTCTTCGTCATCATGATGCAGATTGCCGGACTCATCCCGGGAGGCCACCTTGTGGTAGATGGCGTAGAAGCCGGTGGCGACGCTGATGACCACGGCGATCACGGTCAGGGCATCAAGGAACGCGGAGAGGAAGGCAGACACCAGGCAGAAGGCGAGAGAAAGCAACGTTTTGGAGTGGATGCGCACCAGCATCTTGGTAAAGACGTAGAGCAGCAACTGCTTCATGAAGTAGATGCCGGCCACCATGAAGACCAGCAGCAGAAGCACTTCGATATTGGCCACCAGCTCATGCTTTATCTGGTTGGCGGAGGTCATGCCGATGAGCACGGCTTCGATGGCCAGGAGTCCGCCCGGTTGCAGCGGATAGCACTTGAGGGCCATGGCCAGGGTGAAAATGAACTCGACAACCAGCAGCCAGCCGGCCAGGAAGGGATCAACGTAGAAAATGACCGGGTTGATCAGCAGGAATAGAACGATGGCAATTTTGTACCATCGCGGAGCATTGCCCAAAAAGTTCTTTGTAAACGCGCGCCCTAGGCTGATTGGCATAATGATGGTTCTCTGTTCTGTTGTTGATATCTGCGTCTATGCAGTCGAGCCCGACCCGAGCCGAACATCCGGATATTCACCTGTATCAGATTGATTGCACATGATTTTAATCAAGGGAGCGATAACTATAAATAAGCTCGCCGAACTTGCCCAGCGAGCAAACGCTTATATCCCCATCATTTGGTGTTGGTTGACTCCCCACTTGTTGCTGTATACATATTTTTAACAAAAAGATCGGGGTAATGTGAGCAGAGGACCGACCTTCTGCTTGCCAGCATGACCGGCTTTGCTATTATTCGGGGGCCTTTTTACGCACTACAACAGAGTCATTACATGGTCATTAAAGCGCAAAGCCCTGCCGGGTTTGCCGAGGAATACATCATCGAGTCCATCTGGAACAATCGCTTTCCTCCTGGATCCATTCTGCCGGCGGAGCGCGAGCTGTCCGAATTGATCGGCGTGACTCGCACTACCTTGCGTGAAGTGTTGCAGCGCCTTGCCCGTGATGGCTGGCTCACCATCCAGCATGGCAAACCGACCAAGGTCAACAATTTCTGGGAAACCTCCGGTCTCAACATTCTGGAGACACTGGCACGTCTCGATCAGGACAAGGTGCCGGATCTGGTGGCACAGCTGCTCTCCGCCCGGACCAACATCTGCACCATCTTCATCCGTGGCGCCATTCGCAACAACCCGGAACAGGCCGCCGAGATCTTGCGGGGTGCCGATGATGTGGAGAACACGGCCGAGGCCTATGCGGACTTCGACTACCGTTTGCATCACCAGCTTTCATTTGCCTCGGGCAACCCCATCTATGCCTTGATTCTCAACGGTTTCAAGGGCTTGTACAGCCGGGTTGGCCGCTACTACTTCTCGGACAAACAGGCGCGGGAAACCGCAGATGCCTACTACAAGACGCTGCGCAAGCTGGCCGAAACCAAGGATCACGAAGCCGTGTTCATGACTGTACGCCAGTACGGCATCGAGTCTGGCAAGCTTTGGACCCGTCTGCGTCAGGACATGCCAAGCAACCTGTGTGACAACTGATTGCCCTGATCCAAGAAAAACGCGCCTGATGGCGCGTTTTTTTATGCCCGGCACTGACGTCAGGTCATGCTCTTGCGGTCCGGACAACGGCCGATGATATCTGCGGATAGCTCGCCATTGTCCTGCTCCAGCACCACATCGAAGCCCCACAGCTGATGCAGATGCTTGAGCACCTCGTGGCGTGACTCGCCAAGGGGGATGCGGTTGTGGGGAACATAGCGCAGGGTCAGGGAGCGATCGCCTTTCACTGCCACGTTGTAGACCTGAATGTTGGGCTCCAGGTTGCTCAGGTTGTATTGAGCGGACAGGGTGCTACGCACCAGCCGGTAGCCCTCTTCATTGTGAATGGCGGACACCTTGAGGTAGTTCTTCAGATCGTCGTCATCGATGGCAAAGAGCTTCATGTCGCGCATCACCTTGGGACTGAGGAACTGGCTGATGAAGCTTTCGTCCTTGAAGTTCTGCATGGCGAAATGCAATGTCTCGACCCAGTTGGTGCCAGCGTAATCGGGGAACCAGTATCTGTCCTCCTCGGTCGGGTGTTCGCAGATGCGACGCAGGTCCGTGAACATGGCAAAGCCAAGGGCGTAGGGGTTGATCCCCGAGTAATACCGGCTGTTGTAGGGGGGCTGATAGACCACGTTGGTGTGGCTGTGCAGCACCTCCAGCATGAAGCGATCGCTGATTTTTCCCTCGTCATAGAGGTGGTTGAGAATGGTGTAGTGCCAGAAGGTGGCCCAGCCCTCGTTCATCACCTGCGTCTGCTTCTGCGGGTAGAAGTACTGACTGATCTTGCGCACGATACGTACCACCTCGCGCTGCCAGGGCTCGAGCAGGGGGGCATTCTTTTCGATGAAATAGAGGATGTTCTCCTGAGGCTCGGCAGGATAGCGCCTGTCTTCCACCCCGGCAATCTTGTGCTGCTTGGGCAGGGTACGCCACAGCTCATTGACCTGGGTTTGCAGATAATCTTCCCGCGCCTTCTGGCGTCGCTTCTCCTCGGCCAGAGAAATCTTCTGGGGCCGCTTGTAACGATCCACCCCGAAGTTCATCAGGGCATGGCAGGAGTCGAGCAGTTTCTCCACCGCATCGATGCCGTGTTTTTCCTCGCACTCGGTGATGTAGTTCTTGGCAAACAACAGGTAGTCGATGATGGAGGAGGCATCGGTCCAGGCCTTGAACAGATAGTTGTTCTTGAAGAAGGAGTTGTGACCATAGCAGGCGTGGGCCATGACCAGCGCCTGCATCGGCATGGTGTTCTCTTCCATCAGATAGGCGATGCAGGGGTCCGAGTTGATGACGATCTCGTAGGCCAGTCCCATTTGGCCGCGCTTGTAGTTGCGTTCGGTGTGGATAAAGCGCTTGCCGAATGACCAGTGTTGATAACCGATGGGCATGCCGACACTGGAGTAGGCATCCATCATCTGCTCTGCAGTGATCACCTCGATCTGGTTGGGATAGGTGTCGAGCCGATAGAATTTGGCGACCCGGGCTATCTCCTGGTGATAAAGCTCCAGCAGATCGAAGTTCCAGTCAGGACCATCGTCCAGCGGCGCTATCTTTCTTGCGGTTTCTACCATATGTGATCCCTCAAGCCGCTTGCTTCTTGAACAATTCCCGGAACACCGGATAAATGTCCTCGACCTTGCGAATGTGCTCCATGGCGAAGTGGGCGTATTGCTCTGCCACCGCCTCATATTCGTGCCACAGGGTCTGGTGGGCGCGGGTAGTGATCTCGATGTAGGAGTAGTAACGCACCCGCGGCATGATGTCGCGCATCAGGATCTCCCTGCACTGGGGTGAGTCATCGGCCCAGTTGTCACCATCAGAGGCCTGCGCCGCATAGATGTTCCACTGGTTGGCGGGATAACGTTCGTTGATGATGTCGTTCATCATCTTGAGCGCACTGGAGACGATGGTGCCGCCGGTCTCCTGGGAGTAGAAGAACTCGTGCTCGTCCACCTCCTTGGCCTGGGTGTGGTGGCGGATGTAGACCACCTCGACATTCTTGTAAGTCCGGCTCAGGAATAGATAAAGCAGGATATAGAAACGCTTGGCCATCTCCTTGGTAGCCTGATCCATGGAACCGGAGACGTCCATCAGGCAGAACATCACCGCCTGGCTCGAGGGGACGGGCCGTTTGACAAAGTTGTTGAATTTGAGGTCGAAGGTGTCGATAAAGGGGACCGCATCGATCCGTCGTTTCAGCTCCCTGATCTCTTTTTCAAGTTGCGCCATTTCGGCGAAATGGTCGTTGGGCTCGCAAGCCAGCTGGGCCAGGCGCTCCTCCAGTTCACGCAACTGACGTTTCTTGCCTGCCTGCAGCGCCATGCGCCGCGCCAGCGAATTTTGCAGGGAGCGCACCACGTTGATGTTGGCAGGCACCCCGTTGGAGGTGTAGCCGGCCCGGTAGGTCTTCATCTCCATCAGCTGGTTGAGCTGGGTCTTTTGCAGCCGCGGCAGTTCCAGATCCTCGAACAACAAGTCCAGATACTCGTCCTTGGAGATCTGGAAGACGAAATCATCGACGCCCTCTCCTTGATCCGAGGCCTGGCCCTCGCCACTCCCCTGGCCGCCGCCACCCCCTTTGGGCCGGTCAATCTTGTCACCGGAGACAAACTGGTCGTTGCCCGGATGCACCATCTCCCGTTTACCGCCATGACCCTGATGAAAATGGGGTTCCCCGATGTCCTTGGTCGGGATGCTGATGCTCTCGCCCTTGTCCACGTCCTGAATGCTGCGCTTGGAGACAGCATCCGAGACCGCTTGTTTTATCTGCTTCTTGTAGCGGCGGATGAAGCGCTGCCGATTGACAGCGCTTTTGTTTTTGCCGTTGAGCCTGCGGTCGATAAAATGCGCCATAACTCCCCCTTGAACACGGCAGGGTCAGGATGACTTGCGTACCCTGAGATACCACTCGGAGAGCAGCCGCACCTGTTTGCGTGTGTAGCCTTTCTCCATCATCCGTTCGACAAAGTTATCGTGCTTCTTCTGCTCCTCAGCCGAGGTTTTGCTGTTGAAGGAGATAACCGGCAGCAGCTCTTCCGTGTTGGAGAACATCTTCTTCTCGATCACGGTGCGCAGCTTCTCGTAACTGGTCCAGTTGGGGTTACGGCCTGCATTGTTGGCCCGGGCACGCAGCACGAAGTTGACGATTTCGTTGCGGAAATCTTTCGGGTTGCTGATCCCGGCAGGTTTTTCAATTTTCTCCAGCTCGCTGTTGAGAGACGCTCTGTCAAACAGCTGGCCGGTTTCTGGGTCACGATACTCCTGATCCTGGATCCAGAAGTCGGCGTAGGTGACGTAGCGATCGAAGATGTTCTGACCGTACTCTGAATACGACTCGAGGTAGGCGGTCTGGATCTCCTTGCCGATGAACTCGACGTAGCGCGGAGTCAGGTAACCCTTGATGAACTCCAGATAGCGATCGTGCAGCTCTTGCGGGAACTGCTCGCGCTCTATCTGCTGCTCCAGCACATAGAAGAGGTGCACCGGGTTGGCTGCCACTTCCGCGTGGTCGAAGTTGAAGACACGGGAGAGGATCTTGAACGCGAAACGGGTGGAGAGGCCGTTCATGCCCTCGTCAACCCCCGCATAATCCCGGTACTCCTGATAGCTTTTCGCCTTGGGATCCGTGTCCTTGAGACTCTCGCCGTCATAGACTCGCATCTTGGAGTAGAGGCTGGAGTTTTCCGGCTCTTTGAGTCGCGACAGCACCGAGAACTGGCCCAGCAGCTCCAGAGTACCCGGTGCGCATTTGGCCTCGGTCAGCTCGCTGTTGAACAGCAGTTTTTCGTAGATCTTCACCTCTTCCGACACCCGCAGGCAGTAGGGCACCTTGACGATGTAAACCCGGTCGAGGAAGGCCTCGTTGTTCTTGTTGTTGCGGAACTGCTGCCACTCGGATTCGTTGGAGTGGGCCAGCAGGATGCCGTCGAAGGGGAGGGCGGAGAGTCCCTCGGTACCGTTGTAGTTCCCCTCTTGTGTCGCCGTCAGCAGCGGGTGCAGCACCTTGATGGGGGCCTTGAACATCTCGACGAACTCCATCATCCCCTGGTTTGCCTTGCACAGCGCACCGGAGTAGGAGTAAGCATCGGCATCATCCTGGGCGAAGTGTTCCAGCATGCGGATATCGACCTTGCCGACCAGGGAGGAGATGTCCTGGTTGTTGTCGTCCCCCGGTTCGGTCTTGGCGATGGCGATCTGATCGAGGATGGAGGGGTTCACCTTTTCCACCTTGAACTTGGTGATGTCGCCACCAAACTCGTGAAGGCGCTTGGCGACCCAGGGAGACATGATGGGACGCAGATAACGGCGAGGGATGCCGTACTCCTTCTCGAGGATTTCGCCATCTTCGTCGATGTCAAACAGGCAGAAGGGGTGATCGTTCACCGGTGAGCCCTTGATGCGATAGATGGGCACTTTTTGCATCAGGGATTTGAGTTTCTCTGCCAGCGAGGATTTACCGCCGCCAACCGGTCCGAGCAGATAGAGGATCTGTTTCTTCTCTTCCAGACCCTGAGCGGAATGTTTGAGATAGGAGACAATCTGTTCGATGGCTTCTTCCATGCCATAGAAGTCTTTGAAAGCGGGATAACGCGCGACGACGCGGTTGGAAAAGAGACGGCTGAGACGTGGATTGGTCGAGGTGTCGATCATTTCCGGCTCGCCGATGGCGGTCAGCAGACGTTCGGCGGCAGAGGCGTAGCAGGATTTGTCCTGTTTGCACATATCCAGAAACTCCTGGATGCTGTACTCCTCCTCTCTGGCCTTCTCATACCGCTGTTGATAGTGCTCGAAGATGCCCATAACTTAGCCCTCGTTATAGTCGCTTGCCCTGAAAAAGAGTGGATCACTACTTTTGTTCTGTTTACCTCTTAAGCCTAGTCAACAGCCCCCAGTAATCCATCGCCATCATTGGTTTAAGTTTGTGCGGGAGCTTCCCGATCCTCATGCGGGAAGAAGCAGTAAGTGACATACCTATGTTACTGACTGTTAAATTATTTTTGCCACGACAGTGATGCAAATGTCAAAGACATAAAAAATAAATCTTTGTGTGCCAGAGGGAGAAAATGGTGACGCTCTGTTTTGTCAGGGGGCGGTGCCAGCAAGGGCAAGGGCGGCAGGGAATAGAGGGTGAAAAAACATGTCGCTTACGTCAACGTAATGCTATTTGTTTGGTGTTTTTGCTCTAATTTTTACATTGACGCTACATTCTGACTGCTCTAGATTGGCCCTGTGTCGAGCAGTCATCGCTTTAGCAAGAGAGTGGGTGATTGTGCAGATACTAAGCTCTGTTTAAGCACGTTTCCGTTGGCTTGACCCTCGCATCCGCGAGGGTCTTATTTTTTCAGCGCCTGAACGGCGCCAAACCTGCAAGCTCAGGATTCGGCGGGATAGAGGGCTGACACCGCCGCCAGCACCTCGGCGAAGGGATGGTTCGCCAACTGGCCAAAACCGGCCAGATCCCTGGCCTTGAGACGGGTGGTCAGCGGGGTGGCGATGCCACACAGGAAACGGGTCAGGATCCTGGGATGGCGCTGATGGCAGAGGGCGATCAGCGGGTCGCACCAGGTGCGCAGACCGTGCTCGTTGGGCAAGCCCGGTGATGGTAACGGCGGCAACACGGCGATCTCTCCCCGGCAGACGGAACAGTGCCCGCACCGCTCGGGGGCCGCGTCGTCGGCAAAATAGCGGGCAAGCTCATGGCTGAGGCAGGTGGTCGAGGTGAAAAAGGCCAGCAGCGCCTGAAGGCGGGCCAGTTCGCTCTGCTCTTTCTTTTCAAACAATCCATGCAGCTCTTCGGCCAGGGTCGCGGTATCGATTTGCTGGCTCAGCACCCGATAGACCTCGGTCATCTGCTTGCTTTCAAGCTCGATCCAACCCTGCTGCTGCAGGTAGTCCAGCGCCGCCGCGGCGCGCTGGCGTTCTCCCTGATATCCCTGCCACAGCGCTTCGAAGTCCATGGTGCACCAGGTGCGCGCCTGGGGGGCGCAGGCAAAGACCTGCTCCAGGAACTGGCGGCGTTCGGAATTGAAACGAGCGAGGATCGCCTGTTTTTCCAGTACGAACCTGAAACGGTACTCGGCAAAGTAGCTGTAGGCCGGTGCAATGACCCCCGCCATCTCCAGATAGACCAGCAGGGTCTTGAGGGGCAGTTGGCGAATGTTGGTCTCGTTGGAGAGGCGCAGCAGGCTGAATTCCCACTCGGCGCCGCTCTGGCGCACGATATCGAGTAAGTGCGCGATGGCGTCCCTGTCCGGTGTATCCCCATAGACGAAGTTTTCCAGTACCGGCAACTGGGCGCGGCTCGCCAGCACGGTGCAGCGGGAGGGAAGCCCGTCACGTCCGGCGCGGCCTATCTCCTGGCTGTAGTTCTCGATGGACTTGGGCAGGTCGTAGTGAATGACCCGGCGAATGTCGGCCTTGTCGATGCCCATGCCAAAGGCGATGGTGGCCACGATGCAGTCGAGTCTGCCAGCCATGAAGTCGCGCTGGATCTGGCTGCGCAGGGCGGGATCGAGCCCCGCATGGTAGGCGCATGCCCGGATGCCGCTGGCCTGTAGCTGCGCGGCGCACTGTTCTGCGCTGTGTTGCAGAGTCACGTAGACGATGGTGGGGGCGACCGGATCCCGGTGCAGCTCCTCGCGCAGCCAGGTATCGCGGGCACTGCCGGCCAGCGGGAGGACGGCCAGCTCCAGATTGGGTCTGTAGAAACCGGTGACCACCAGATCGTCCCGGTCGATGGCAAATTTTGCCTGCATGTCCGCCATGACGGCCGGGGTGGCGGTGGCGGTCAGCAACAGCACCTGGGGAATGGCCAGTTCACGGCGATGATCCGGCAGCTTAAGGTAGTCGGGGCGAAAGTTGTGGCCCCACTCCGAGATGCAGTGGGCCTCGTCCACTACCAGCAGTGACAGGGGGATGTGGGCGATGAAGCGGCGAAAGCGCTCATTTTTGAGGCGCTCCACCGAGATCATCAGGATCTTGAGCTGGCCATCGCTGGCCTGCTGCATCACGCGCCGGCTCTCTTCCGCTGTCTGGCTGGAATCCAGAGTGGCGGCGGCGATCCCCTTGCTGCGCAAAAAGGCGAGCTGATCGTGCATCAGGGCCAGCAGGGGAGAGATGACCAGGGTCAGGTGGGGCAGTGCGAGGGCGGGCAATTGATAACAGAGGGATTTCCCCGCGCCAGTCGGGAAGATGGCTGCGGCGCTCTTGCCGGCCAGCAGACGACTGATCACTGCTTCCTGCCCGGGCCGCAAGCGATCAAAGCCGAAGTGTCGGGTCAATAAAGAGGTGATCATGGCAAGGCTCCCTGAAAAAGGGCGTCATCATATCACTTCTGGCCCAGTGGTGGCCGATGATCGGGCTGGTTTGGTGACATTTTGACCGTGGTTGATATTGTGTTATCACATTGTTGTAGATTTTTTGTGAGGTAACCCTGATATTTTTCAGTGATTATGTGGAAAAAAACCATGGCAGATGGGATATTCCTGTCCGCAACCCCACGCGAACGGGACAGATCCACCAGAAGAGCTGCCCACGGCGTCACCGTCAACGGACCGGTGCCAATGCGCGGGGCTGGTTGCCAACAGGACTAATGATTCACGCACCATGAGTGCACAGGGACTACTTGATGACACAACAACACCCCCTCATTCGACTGGTCAACAGCACCAGTCTGGTTAGCCAGATCCTGGTCGGTCTGGTATTCGGTATCCTTCTTGCGATGTTCATGCCCGAGTGGGCCAAGGCGGCGGGTCTGCTCGGCAGCCTGTTCGTCGGCGCCCTGAAGGCCGTGGCGCCGCTGCTGGTCTTCGTGCTGGTGATGTCGGCGATCATCGGCCACAAGCAGGGCCAGAAGACCAACATGAAGCCGATCCTGCTGCTCTATGTGCTGGGTACCTTCCTGGCGGCTGCCGTGGCAGTGGTGGCGAGCTTCCTCTTCCCCTCCAACCTGCATCTGGTGGCAGGCGCTACCGAGATCACGCCGCCGGGGGGCATCACGGAAGTGTTGCAGACCCTGCTGTTCAACGTGGTGACCAACCCGGTGAAAGCACTGCTGGAAGCCAACTATATCGGCATCCTGGCCTGGGCCATCGGCCTTGGTATCGCCATGCGTCACGCCAATGAGAGCACCAAATCACTGATTTCCGATGTGTCTCACGGGGTTTCCGCCATCGTCAAGGCCGTGATCCGTTGCGCTCCGCTCGGCATCCTGGGTCTGGTTGCCTCCACCCTGGCTGAAACCGGCTTCGATGCGCTGTTTGGCTATGCCCAGCTGCTGGTGGTACTGATCGGCTGCATGCTGTTCATCGCCTTCGTGGTCAATCCGCTCATCGTCTTCTGGAAGATCAAGCGCAACCCCTATCCCCTGGTGCTGACCTGCCTGAAAGAGAGCGGTGTGACCGCCTTCTTCACCCGCAGCTCCGCCGCCAACATTCCGGTCAACATAGCTCTGGCCGAGAGGCTGCGCCTGCCGGAAGACACCTATGCGGTCTCCATCCCGCTGGGGGCCACCATCAACATGGCCGGCGCCGCCATCACCATTACCGTGCTCTCCATGGCGGCGGTGCATACCCTGGGGATGGAAGTGGACATGGCGACCGCCATTCTGCTCTCCGTCGTCGCCACCATCAGTGCCTGTGGCGCTTCCGGTGTGGCGGGCGGCTCCCTGCTGCTGATCCCGCTGGCGTGCAGCCTGTTCGGTATCAGCAACGACATCGCCATGCAGGTGGTGGCCGTTGGCTTCATCATCGGGGTGTTGCAGGATTCCGCCGAAACGGCCCTCAACAGCTCCACCGACGTGCTGTTCACTGCGGCGGCCTGCATGGCCGAGGATGAGAGCCTGCTGGATGCCGCCCCGGTCCCCAGCCGCGAAGCCTGATCCCCTCAGACGTTCCGCTCTGCACAGGCGCCCTCTTCGGAGGGCGCTTTTTATTTGCGCGCGCGTCAGGCGCCCTGCACCTTCTCGCCGTGTCATGGCACTGACAGTGCTCGGATCCCCCTGTGTGATTTCCCGGGAGGGGCCCGTTGGCCGCCTTACGTGTTCTCGCCACCGCCAACAAGCCATTCCCTGTACCCGCGTGCCCGGCACTGCATTAGGCAGGGCATATCGGGCTGTTTGTGCTGTCAGCATGGCGGCCTGTGGCATCCCCTCTGGTGACCGAAGGGGTCATCTGCTCTTCGGACGCTGTACGGGAAGCCCGGTCAAGGCCCTCTCGGCGGTTTGCCTGCGCCCTGTGGCCGGTACTTTCCCTGAGTGCCTCGAAGAAAGGCTCCATTGGGTGGGGGTGTCGGCTCTCTGGGCTAAACCCCGAAGAGCGGGCGTTCCTGGCAAGGACAAGGGCTCTGGTGTTCTGCCTGGCAAGGCCGATGGCGTGCGGCAGATGACGGGATAACGCAGCACGCCTTGGTCGTGTGCCATGGGGAAAGGAATATGAGCGGCAAGCTGTCACCAAGGGGAAAGAGAGTGGGTGAAAGGGCTGTCTCTGATCTGAGGACTCTGATCATCTGAGCTCAGTGCCTGATGATCATAACGAACACAGCCCGGCAGAGAAGATCTGCCGGGCTGTGGGAGGCGTCGGGCCAGATGCTGGTCCGACGGTATCGCAGGAAGGCTTAGCCGACCAGTTGATAGAGGATGGCGGAGATGGCGATGAGGCCCATGGTCGCCACGAAGATGTTGCTGATCTGGCCCTGGTATTTCGCCATGGCCGGAACGCGCTTGATGGCGTACATGGGCATGAGGAACAGGATGGTGGCGATGATGGGGCCACCCAGGGATTCGATCATCCCGAGGATGGAGGGGTTGATCACGGCCACGCCCCACAGGGTCAGGATGAAGAAGGCGATGATGAACAGCTCCACCTTCTTGTGGTTCGGTGCCTTGCCGGAGTTGCGCATGTTCTGGACGATCATCCCTTTCAGACCTTCACGGGCACCCAGATAGTGGCCGAAGAAGGAGGAGACGATGGCCACGAAGGCAACCAGCGGACCGAAGTAGGAGATGATGGGGCTCGCATGCTGGTTGGCCAGGTAGGAGAGCACGGCGATGTTCTGGGACTTGGCTTCTGCCAGCTGGGCCGGCGTCAGGCTCATCACGCAGGAGAAGACGAAGAACATCACGAAGCCCAGCAGAATGATGGCGGTGCGTTTGAGGATGGCGTCGGACTTGGCGACGGCATGCTCACCGTGATCACGGCGCTGAGCCAGGGCGAAGCTGGAGATGGCCGGGCTGTGGTTGAAGGAGAAGACCAGCACCGGGATGGTCAGCCACAGGGTGGTGGCGAAATCCTTGGTGCTCGGCATTTCATTCAGGGCCGCACCGGTCCAGTCCGGGATCAGGTACAGGGAGATGCCCGCCAGAATGGCGATGAGCGGATAGACCAGGAACTCGGTCACTTTCAGCATCAGCTTCTCGCCAGCCAGCATCACGGACATCATGGCCATGATGAGCACGATGGAGAGGATCCAGCGCGGGGGCGGCGTCATCTGCAACTGGTTTACGAGGAAGCTTTCCACCGTGTTGGTGATGCCCACGCCGTAGATCAGCACGATGGGGTAGATGGCGAAGAAATAGAGCAGGGTGATCAATTTACCGGCACCCACGCCGAAGTGCTCTTCCACCACCTGGGTGATGTCGGCATTGGGCTGCTTGGAGGAGAGCACGAAGCGCGCCAGACCACGGTGGGCCAGGTAGGTCATGGGGCCGACCAGCAGCGCCATCACCACCAGCGGCCAGAAGCCACCCATGCCAGCGTTGATGGGCAGGAACAGGATGCCTGCACCGACGGCGGTACCGAACAGGCTGATCACCCAGGTGGTGTCTTGTTTACTCCAACCGCGAGATTGGACCGAGCTGATTCCTTGCTCCTGTGCGGCTGCAACATCCTGTGCGCCAGTGACAGTATTGGACATGTGTCTCACCCCGAATGTGTGGTTTTAATTAGTCGGCGCAAGAATACTTTCTTTTTAATCAAAAATGTTGATCAAATTCACCTTTGTGCGGCTGAAACCCGTACTTTCTTGTAGAAATGTGATCAAAAGAATAAAAAATCAAAATTTATTTATCAAATGCAGTGTTATTTGAATGTTAACTGGATAATTTCCCACCTTATCATGTTGTCGAAATGTTATTTCGAGATGTGCTGGGCAAGCTGGCGTATCATGCTGGCAGTGGCTCCCCAGATGAAAGATTGCTCCCAAGGGATCCAATAGATGGTGTGACGTCCGTCCGCCCTTGGCAGGCTCAGGGCTATGTGCTGCCCCGGATCCAGCACGTGGGCGAGGGGGACTTCGAAGGCCTGGGCCACCTCGTCCTGGCTCAGGGTCAGCCCGTAGCCTGGGTCGAGCATGGCGAGGACCGGCAGCACATCGTAGCGCGAGACGGTATTGAGAGGGGTGAGGCTGCCGATGATCCTGATCTGGGAGGGGGGAATGCCAAGCTCCTCCTCGGTTTCCCTGAGCGCGGTGTGAATGAGGTCCCGGTCTTCCGGGTCCTGACGCCCGCCGGGAAAGCTGATCTGCCCCGGGTGGTGGCGCAGGGCGGCGCTGCGGCGCGTCAGCAGCAGGTGCAGGCCCTCGGGGCGCTCCACCAGGGGGATCAACACGGCGGCAGGTTTGAGCCCGGCCAGTGCCAGGCGATGGGCGGGGGCGGGGCGCTGCAGCAAAAAGCGGGTCAGCAGCTCGGCACTCGTCATCTCCATGGGTCTCCTTGTGTCGGCCCCGCAGGGCCGGATGGGATCAAAGGGCATCGAGCAGTGGCAGGATGCGGGCCACCTTGTCGTAGGTTTCCTGATATTCGGCGTCGGGATCGGAGTCGGCGATGATGCCGCCCCCCGCCCAGCAGTGCAGCTGACCGGCTTCGGCGATCAGGGTACGGATGCAGATGCTGGTATCCATCCTTCCGTGCTGACTCAGATAACCGATGCTGCCGCAGTAGGCATTGCGCCGCACCGGCTCCAGCTCCTCGATGATCTCCATCGCCCGGATCTTGGGAGCCCCTGTGATGGAGCCGCCGGGGAAGCAGGCCCGCAGCAGATCCACTTCTTGCCAGCGCGCATCCAGCTCTCCGTGAATGGTAGAGACCAGGTGATGCACCGCCGGGAAGGATTCCACGGCAAAGAGATGCGGCACAGTGACCGATCCCGGCCGGCTCACCCGGCCGATGTCGTTGCGCAGCAGATCGACGATCATCAGGTTCTCCGATCTGTCCTTGTCGGCGTTGGCGAGTGACTCGGCCACCCTGGCATCCTGGGCGGGATCCGGGTGGCGAGGCCGGGTGCCCTTGATGGGCTTGGTCTCGATATGGCGCTTGTCGAGCAGCAGGAAACGCTCCGGGGAGAGGCTCAGAATGGCGCTTTGCGGCAGGCGGACAAAGGCGGAGAACGGCGCCTTGTTGGCGGCGCTCAGGGCGAGATAGGCGGACCATTCATCCCCCTGATAAGGGGCGCTGAAGCGCTGGGTCAGGTTGATCTGGTAACAATCCCCCGCCGCCAGATAGGCCTGGATACGGGCAAACTTGTCTCCGTATTCGGCCCGCGTCATGTTGCTCTGCCAGGGGCCGGTCAGGCGAAGGGGGAGGGGGGGTCGTTCGCGCTGCGCCATCAGCCAGTCGAGCCTGCGGGCGAGGCCGGCTTCATCACCCCAGTGGGCCAGTTGCCAGTGTCCCGTCGCGACATTTCGCAGCAGCGCCCAGTCGTAGATCCCGACCGCCATGTCGGGCACCTGGATGTCCTGTTGCGCCACTGCGGGCAGACGCTCGAATCGTCGGCCCAGATCGTAGCCAAAGAGTCCCAGGGCTCCCCCGATGAACGGCAATCCCGAGTCATCCTCAACGCGCTCCCCAAGCAGGGCTTGCTGGGTCTTGGCGAGCAGGGCGAGGGGATCGCCGTCATGATGGTGCTGGTGGTTATCCTGGGTGAGGCAGGTGCTGGTACCCCGGGTTTCCAGGGTGGCAAGCGGATCGGCGCTGATGATGTCAAAACCGTTGTCAGCCCCCAGGGGGCCGGCGGATTCCAGCAGGATGGCCCAGGGTTGGTGTTGCAGGCAGGCAAACCAGGTGTGGAGCGAGGCCTGCGGGTCGAAATGGTGGATATGCAGTCTTGGTTTCATTTTTTGTTACATAGGCAACAGTTTGCGCCCGGCTCCCTAGCCGGTTCGGGTGGTCAAGCGTATCATGGCCGCCGGCATTTTTAAGAAAAACACCGTTATAAAAACACGCCGCAGTCTGCCGGCTCCAGGTGCATTTGCCACCTGCCGAAGGCCCGGCTCATATGGAAGCCCTTGCTCGCGCAAGCGATAACAAGGACCAGTGAGGATGATATGAGCATCATTAGAAAACAGGACTTTATCGATTCCATTGCTGACGCCCTGCAGTACATCTCCTTCTACCACCCCCTCGATTTCGTGCAGGCCGCCAAGGCCGCCTATGACCGCGAGATCAACCCGGCCGCCAAAGATGCCCTGGCCCAGATTCTGATCAACTCCCGCATGTCTGCCGAAGGTCATCGCCCGCTCTGTCAGGACACCGGTATCGTCACCTGCTTCGTCAAGATCGGCATGCAGGTACAGTGGGACAGCGACATGACGGTCCAGGAGATGGTGGATGAGGGCACCCGCCGCGCCTATACCAATCCGGACAACCCGCTGCGCGCCTCCGTGCTGGCGGATCCGGCCGGCAGCCGCAAGAACACCAAAGACAATGCCCCCGCTGTCGTGCACATCGACATGATCCCGGGCAACAAGGTGGAAGTGAGTATCGCGGCCAAGGGCGGCGGCTCCGAAAACAAATCGAAGATGGTGATGCTCAATCCCTCCGACGACATCGTGGAGTGGGTGCTCAAGACGGTGCCGACCATGGGGGCTGGCTGGTGCCCGCCCGGCATGCTCGGCATCGGCATCGGCGGCACCGCCGAGAAGGCGGCGGTGCTCGCCAAGGAAGCTCTGATGGAGCACATAGACATCCAGGAGCTGATTGCCCGTGGTCCCGAGACCACCGAAGAGAAGCTGAGGGTCGAGCTCTATGACAAGGTCAACAAGCTCGGGATCGGTGCCCAGGGGCTGGGCGGCCTGACCACGGTGCTGGATGTGAAGGTGAAATCCGCACCGACCCACGCCGCCTCCAAGCCCGTGGTGATGATCCCCAACTGCGCCGCCACCCGTCACGTGCATTTCGAACTCGATGGCTCCGGCCCGGCGGAGCTGACACCCCCCAGGCTGGAAGACTGGCCGGAGATCACCCGTGAGTCCGGTGGCAATGTGCGCCGGGTCAACGTGGATGGCATCACCAAGGCAGAGCTTGCCAGCTGGAAGAGCGGTGATACCGTGCTGCTCTCCGGCAAGATCCTGACCGGCCGCGACGCCGCCCACAAGCGCATCGCCGACATGCTGAAAAAAGGTGAAGGACTGCCGGAAGGGGTCGATTTCACCAACCGCTTCATCTATTACGTGGGCCCGGTCGATGCGGTGCGTGACGAGGTGGTCGGCCCGGCTGGCCCCACCACGTCCACCCGGATGGACAAATTCACCGACATGATGCTGGGAGAAACCGGCCTTATCGGCATGATCGGCAAGTCCGAGCGCGGCCCCAAGACGGTCGAGAGCATCAAGCAGCACCAGGCTGTCTACCTGATGGCGGTGGGCGGCGCCGCCTATCTGGTAGCGAAAGCCATCAAGAAGGCGCGCGTGGTGGCCTTTGCCGATCTGGGGATGGAGGCCATCTACGAGTTCGAGGTGGAAGACATGCCGGTCACCGTGGCGGTCGACTCCCAGGGCAACAACATCCACGAGACCGGCCCGGCCTACTGGTCCGCCAAAATTGCCGAGCTGGAGACCAAGCTGGCTTGATCAATCGGACTTCGATGCAAACGGAGGGCGATTAGCCCCCGTACAGCAGCATGTTGAAAGGCGACCCTCGGGTCGCCTTTTTTTGCGGGCCCCATTTGACGGTCTGGGCCTGAGCAAATTTACTGCTGCTGTGCTGCTGTGCTGCTGTGCTGCTGTGCTGCTGTGCTGCTGTGCTGCTGTGCTGCTGTGCTGCTGTGCTGCTGTGCTGCTGTGCTGCTGTGCTGCTGTGCTGCTGTGCTGCTGTGCTGCTTTGTCTTTGTCGCCATGGCATCCCGGGTCGGAAGCCTGGATAACCCGGTGGGCAATGCCGGCGCATTGGCTGTCACGCCGAAGGGGCGATCAGTGGTTCAGGTAGATATCCTGGCCGCCGTAGCTCAGTGCCCCACCCAGAGGGGTTGCGGGCTCGAAGAAGCGGGTCAGGACACCGGCACGCTGGCCCAGGGTGCTCAATGTGCTCCGGTCCAGGGCGACCTGTTCGGGCAGCCAGGTCAGCACGGCGGCGCAGTGACCATTGATCAGGCTCTGCTCCAGCAGGCGCTGCCAATTCTTGATCTTGGGGGCGTGCACGACAAGCACCCTGGCAGGATTGATCCCTCTGGCCTGCAATTGCGCGGCGGCGGGCAGACCGGGCGGGGCGACGAGCAGGATCCAGCCACTGTCAGACTGACTCAGTTGCCCCAGGGCATCCAGCAGCGGCGCTTCCTGATGGAGAGGGCCGCGCCGCTGCTCTTGTCCCATCTTGCTCTGATGACGAGTGGGCCAGGTGGTGATCAGACCGGCAGAGGAGGAGGGGGGGCAAAGATTCAGGGGCTGGCTCATATGTCGTTCCTGTATGAATAACCATGCTGTATGCGCATACAGTAGTTCTGTTCGCAAGGAGTGACAAGTCATTTGTGGCTAAAAGTGTGAGCCGATTAACAGGAGATGACTTTAACTACATGATTAAAAAGGATATTTATATCTTCCTTATACAGGGTGTTTTTTAACCTGTAGACAAACTTCGGGTCGGCGCTCATGGTTATACAGTCCTGTATAGGGAGAGGAGGGAGCGAGATGGACGTTAGTACCTTGCAACGACTGGATGCGAACATTCTGCTCGGGATCATCAACGAGAAGCTGCGGCTGGAGTGTGATGGTCTGGAAGAGCTGCTGGCTTACTACGACATGACAGAAGATCAGCTGGCTACCCGTCTGCAACAGATCGGGTATCACTACGACCCTATGAGCAATCAGTTCAAGGCACATGGTTAATTGAAATCAAAGGGTGCTCCGATTGGGGCATCCTTTTTATTACCTGACGAGGGGGTGTGAATTGAAAGCGCTTTCAATTTCTCCCTAGTCGGCGGTTATTTTCACGTATTTTCAGTCACAGGCAATCATTGAAAACCTATTCATGAAACTATCTTTTTTGTTTTCTTATATCACTATGATTTAAAACGAAATTTATATTTCATTCAGGCTGGCTCAAGGAAAGGGTTTTCATGGTGAAACTGTCATTTTTATGCGTTAAAGTGTGACTCACGTTAACTTTTAAACCCTTGGCTTTAGCTAGTATGCCCCCGCCGGAGCATATTCTGAGATAACAACAGCGCCGGTCCACCCGATGGGATGACATTTTTTATTTGTAACGAAGGAAAATGGTTTATGGCTACCAAGAAGAAGACAGACCAGGATCTCCAACTGGATAAAGATCAGCTCAAGGCGAGTATCGTGCGTCACCTGCGTTCTACCTTGGGTACAAGCGAACAGAAAGCCTCTCCGGATGCCTGGTGGAAAGCGACCGCTGCCGCCGTCAATGAACAGGTGTACGAGCGCCTGACCCGTACTCAGCAGGCTCACTTCAAGAAAGATACTCGTGCGATTCACTATCTCTCTGCTGAATTTTTGATGGGGCGTTTGACCTCCAACAACCTGCACAACCTCTCCCTCTACAAAGTCTGTGAAGAGGCGCTGGGTGAACTTGGTCTGGAACTGACCGATCTGTGTGAACAAGAGCCTGACATGGCCCTTGGCAACGGCGGCCTGGGTCGTCTGGCTGCCTGCTTCATCGATTCCCTGGCCACTCTGAACTACCCGGCGGTGGGCTATGGCATCCACTACGAGCACGGCCTGTTCCGTCAGGAAATTCAGGATGGCCGTCAGATCGAGCGTCCGGACTCCTGGCGCGAATATGGCAACCCCTGGGAGATCTGCCGCCCGGAATCGGTGCAGGAGATCCCGCTCTACGGCTACGTGGAGACCGTCTTTGGTGACAAGGGTGGCCTGAAGAAGGTGTGGCACGCCGGTCGCAAGATCAAAGGGGTGCCCTGGGACATTCCGGTGGTCGGCTTCGGTGGTCACACCGTCAACATCCTGCGTCTGTGGGAATCCCGCGCCTCCGAGTTCTTCGACTGGGACGTGTTCAACGCCGGTGGTTATATCGACTCCCAGGCCGAGAAGGCCCAGGCCGAGACCATCTCCAAGGTGCTCTACCCGAACGATGAGACCGACGCCGGCAAGGAGCTGCGCCTGATCCAGCAGTACTTCTTCTGCGCCTGCTCCATCAAGGACATCATGCGTCGCTACAAGCGGGTGCATGGCAGTGACTTCAGCAACTTTGCCGCGCAAATCGCCATCCAGCTCAACGATACCCACCCCACCGTGGCCATCCCCGAGCTGATGCGCGTGCTGGTGGACGAAGAGGGGCTGAACTGGGATACCGCCTGG
The DNA here is from genome assembly GCF_013168745.1 of Aeromonas sp. TW 6. NCBI lineage: Bacteria > Pseudomonadati > Pseudomonadota > Gammaproteobacteria > Aeromonadales > Aeromonadaceae > Aeromonas > Aeromonas sp. TW 6. The sequence goes on from NZ_JABERS010000019.1 coordinate 26,944, forward strand.
GGCATCTGCTATCAGGTCTTCTCCTACACCAACCACACCCTGCTGCCGGAAGCGCTGGAGAAGTGGTCCGTCAGCCTGTTCGAGAAGGTACTGCCCCGTCACCTCGAGATCATTTATGAAATCAACGCCCGCTTCCTGAACGAGCTGGTGGAGCCCAAGTGGCCGGGCAACGATGCCATCAAGGCCAAGCTCTCCATCATCGAAGAGGGTGACGTGCGCAAGGTGCGTATGGGCAACCTGTGCGTCATCGGCTCCTCCAAGGTGAACGGCGTGGCCGAGATCCACTCCAAGCTGGTGAAGGAAGATCTCTTCCCCGAGTATGCCGAGCTGTGGCCCGAGAAGATGTGCAACGTCACCAATGGTGTGACTCCCCGTCGCTGGCTGCTGGCCTGCAACCCGGAACTGGCCGAACTCTACAACGAGGTGGTGGGCAAGGAGTGGCCGCTGCAACTGGACAAGCTGCGCAGCGTGGTGAAGTTTGCCGACGACAAGGCGTTCCAGCAGCAGTTCATGACCATCAAGCGCCACAACAAGGAGAAGCTGGTCAAGGTCATCAAGGCGGAAACCGGCATCGACGTGAGCGCGGAGGCGATCTTCGACGTCCAGATCAAGCGTCTGCACGAGTACAAGCGCCAGCAGCTGAACCTCATCCACATCATGGCGCTCTACCGTCGCCTGCTGGCGAACCCGGACTATGACATGCATCCGCGGGTGTTCATCTTCGGCTCCAAGGCGGCGCCCGGCTACAAGCTGGCCAAGGACATCATCTACGCCATCAACAAGCTGGCGGAGCGGGTCAACAACGACGCCCGTATCCAGGGCAAGCTGAAAGTGGTGTTCATGCCGAACTACCGCGTGAGCCTTGCCGAGAAGCTGATCCCGGCGGCGGATGTCTCCGAGCAGATCTCCACCGCAGGTTACGAAGCATCCGGTACCGGCAACATGAAGATGGCGCTGAACGGTGCCATCACCATCGGGACGCTGGATGGAGCCAACATCGAGATCGCCGAAGAGGCGGGTGCCGAAAACTGCGCCATCTTCGGTCTGAATGTGGACGAGGTGAAGTCCCTGAAGGCGCGCGGCTACAACCCGTATGACTTCTACTACGCCAACTCCGAACTGAAAGCCGTGCTGGACTGGTTTGATACCGACTACTTCACGCCGGGTCGCCCGGGGGAACTCTCCTCTATCAAGCGTTCCCTGCTGGAAGGGGGAGACCCTTACCTGACCCTGGCGGATTTCGAGTCCTACTCCGAGGCGCACAAGCTGATCGACGCCTGGTACCGGGATCCGGCCCTGTGGGCGAAGAAGGCCATCATCAACTCGGCCACCATGGGCAAGTTCAACTCCGACCGCTCCATCCAGGATTACGTAGACCGGATCTGGAAACTGACGAGCTGCAGCGTCGGCTGATGTCTGCTCCAGTGAAAAACCCCGCGATGCGGGGTTTTTTTTCATCTGTCGGGTTGAGAGAGGCTCAGGGCCTGTCGACCACCCGGGTGTCCGCCGGCACCCGTTTCTTGCCGGTGATCATCGCCCTGACGAGATCGCCCCGTACCAGGCGATCCAGGGCGATGACGGCCAGTACATGGACGAAGATGGTCACCTGCAGCCCCTTGGCAAAGAACTCGTGGATCTCTTCCATGCGATGGGTGCCGGAGAGCGGCCCGTATTCGGTCATGATCCCGCTGGCGGCGGTGCCGACAAGGCAGGTCAACAGCAGCAGTATCATCAAGGACCCCAAAGGATTGTGACCGGCATAGTAGGGGTGGCGCCCCTTGATCGTCTCCTTGAGATAGGTGATGACGCCGGTCGGTGTCGGCAGCCACTGGGCGAAGCGGGCATGATAGGAGCCGATGAATCCCCATACGATGCGCAGTGCCAGCAGTCCGGCCAGCGCATATCCCGCATAGCGGTGGTTGCGCGCCCCCTCTTCAAGGATGAAGAGATTCAGCACGCACAACAGCACAGTGGCCCAGTGAAATCCCCTGACCACCGGATCCCATACCATGATTTCACGGTTGTTCTGCATCGTCTTTCCCATGAGGTGATCCCCTTGTCGTGATGTCCATGATCATCGCCATCGTCAGCCATGGCTGCGTGATGGCCGTTGTCAGCATCATGGAGGTGATTTCTTAAGTGCGAGTTAATGTCGCCGTGATGTCACGGGTAGGGAGTGCGGTGGTTTCGGGGCGAGAAAAAGCCCCGGCGATGCGGGGCTTGGAGGGGCATTAGGGGGCGAACCTCAGTGGAGGATATCCCCCATGAAATAGGCCAGCATGGTCAGGATGACGGTGAACACCAGGTTCAGTACCAGGCCGGCCCGCATCATCTCCCGCTGCTGGATATGGCCGCTGGCGAAGACGATGGCGTTGGGGGGCGTGGCCACCGGCAGCATGAAGGCACAGGAGGCGCCGACGGCGATCAGCACGGAGACCACGATGGGGGAGACCCCCAGAGCCTCGGCCACCCCGGCGAACAGCGGCACCAGCAGCGCGGCGGTGGCGGTGTTGGAGACCAGCTCGGTCAGGAACACCACGAAGGCGGCCAGGCAGAGCAGGATCACGAAGATGGGCATGGAGGAGAGGCCGCTGGAGAGGTGCTCCGCCAGGAAGGCGTTGGCCCCGGTCTGCTTGAGGATGGCGCTCAAGGTGAGACCACCCCCGAACAGCAGCAGCACGCCCCAGTCGGTGTTCTGGTTGATGTCATCCCAGCTGGCGACCCGGCTGACGGCGATGGCCAGGATGGCGCCCATGGCGATCAGGGTATCGAACTGGGGAATGCCGCCCAGTGCCTTGGCAAGAGGCTGGGATCCAATCCACAGCAGCACCGTGGTCAGGAAGATGGCCAGGGTCACCTTGCGCTGGCCTGTCCACTCGATGGTGACCTGCTCGGTGCTGACCTGGTGGGAGAGATTAGGACGGGTGACCAGATAGAGCAGGCCGATGCCTACCGGCATGAAGATGATCACCACGGGGATGCCGAACTCCAGCCAGTCGGTGAAGCCCAAGCCCATCTGAGCGGCGGCGATGGCATTGGGGGGGCTGCCCACCAGTGTGCCGATGCCACCGATGCTGGCGCTATAGGCGACGCCAAGCAGCACGAAGACCAGGGTGCGGCGCTCCTTGTGAACGTCCAGCCCCTTCAGCATGCCGAGTGCCAGCGGCATCATCATGGCCGCGGTGGCGGTGTTGCTGATCCACATGGAGAGGGCGGCCGTGATGGTGAAGAGCACGATGGAAGCCCAGCCCAGGTGTCCCTTGGCGAGCTGCATCACCTTGCCGGCGATCTGGGTGTCGAGTCCCTGCTTGGAGAGGGCTGCCGCGAGGGCAAAGCCGCCAAAGAAGAGGAACAGGACGGGGTTGGCAAAGTCGGTCAGCGACTTGCTCATGTCGAACACCCCGAGCAGGGTGGCGAGCACCGGGATGGAGATGGCAGTGATGGTGATGTTCACTGCCTCGGTCAGCCAGAGGATGGCGATGAAGATCAGGATGGCCAGCCCCTTGTTGACCATGGGGTCAAACGGGAGCCATGCCAGCATGGCGCAGAGCAGGAGCAGATCCAGGATGACGATCCCGGACTTGATGTCCAGCCAGCGTGAGGGGGGAGTCGGAGGTACAGCCGATGTGTGCATAACGTTCTCTCGGTTAATTTATGGTTGTTGTTGTGATGCCGAGGTTACATATATCCCCCTGTTTGAAACAGGGGGATATGGTCAAATCATGTGGCGACTCACAGAGTCAAGTGAAAATGGATCTTCAATCAAACAGAAATGAAACATTTCATTTTCATTTGACGGGGGAGGTGAAGGAGAGCAGCCACTCCTTGAACAGGCTCTTGGGCAGGGAGCCGCTGCGCTGTGCCAGGATCTCCCCCCGCTGGAAGACCATCAGGGTAGGAATGCTGCGAATGCCATAGCGACCTGCGATGGCGGCCTCCTGCTCGGTATCGAGTTTCACGAAGCGAAGGCGGGGCTCAAGCTCCCGGGCGACCTCCTGAAAGACGGGGGCAAACTGCAGGCAGGGGCCACACCAGCTTGCCCAAAAGTCCACCACCACCGGGATGTCGGACTGGATCAGGGCATCGAAGCTGGCCTGACGCCCCGCCACCGGGGTTTGTTCGAAGAGGGCGTGACGACAGCGGCCACACTTCGCGTTTGAGTCTGCTTTTTCGACAGGCAGGCGGTTGCGGGTAAAGCATTGGCTACAATAGGTGGTGACAAGTGACATAATTGCTTCCTTATTTCATGGCCCGGCAACATCTTTATTGCAATCAGAGCGCCGACTAACGGTAACATAGCACTCAGTGGTTTTTCACAGTTGGCCTCCGGCCGTGACCTGATGTCACCGGATGGCCGACCATGACATGAGAATCGAGACGGGATGAAGAGTGTTGCACGGGGCAATCGTGTTGTCTTTGGCCTTATCATCGTATCGCTGGTGGGCTTTTCTGCCTATTGCTGGCAGTTGCTCAGCCAGCAGCAGCGTGCCTTCGATTTGAGCGTGGCGGCTGAGATGGTGCTCAATCGGGTCAATACCGATACCGTCTATCTGCTGGGGCGCGAGAAGGCCAGCGATGGCAGCGTACAGCAACGCCTGAGCCTGCTTTCCAGTCACCTGGACAGGTTCGTCAGGCTGGTGCACGAGGATCCGGAGTCGGTGGACGACCCCGGCTCCCAGGCGTTGCAGCGGGACATCGACGGTTATCTGCTGGATCTCGCCAGGCTCTACACCATGGAGATGACCATCGAGTATCTGGCTCCCCGCTTCCAGGGCCAGCTCAAGGCGTTGCAAGGCACCCTGCCGGTCGGTGAGGCGCAGTACCGCGACCTGACCGAACTCATGCGCCTGCACCACTACCTCAGACGTAGCTGGGATCAGAACGAGCAGCGACAACTGTTGCAACTCCAGCAGCACCTGCTTGACCGCTATGGCGAGCAGCCGAGGGTCGCGGCCCTCGTCCGGCTGGGCCAGGAGTTCAATCAGCAGGTGATGGAGTACCATCGCCTGCGCAATCAGGTGGTGGAGATGAAGGGGCTGAGCTCACTGCCCGCCTGGAAGCAGAGCAAGCTGGAGCGGGCCTCCTCCCTCAAGAGCCGCTTCTACCTGATGGTGCTGGGGGGGGCGCTGCTCTGCTTCTCGCTAGTGGCCGCGACCCTGTGGCGTCGCAACCAGAAGCTGAGCGAGCTCTCTCGCCATGCCGCGCTGCTGGCCCAGGCCAAGAGCGACTTCCTGGCCAACATGAGCCACGAGATCCGCACCCCCATGAATGCCATCATCGGCTTCAGCGCCCTGGCACTGCAAACCAGTCTGGATCCCCAGCAGCGGGACTATCTCAACAAGATCAAATCCTCGTCGGACACCTTGCTGCTGCTCATCAACGACATTCTGGATCTCACCAAGGTGGAGTCCGGCAAGTTGACCTTGGAGGAGATCGACTTCGATCTCAGCGAGCAGCTCGACTCCCTCGCCGCCATGTTCGCGGATCTGGCGGAGCGCAAGCACATCGAGGTCATCATCAACAAGTCTCCCGCCGTGCCCGACTTTCTGCGCGGGGATCCGCTGCGCCTCGGTCAGGTACTGGTCAACCTGGTGAACAATGCCATCAAGTTCACCGAGCGGGGCGAGGTGGAGGTGGCCATCACCCTCACCAGCCAGCATCCCATGCGGGTCTGTTTCAGCGTGCGGGATACCGGCATCGGCATCGCCCCGGAGAAGCAGGCCCAGCTGTTCCAGCCCTTTACCCAGCTGGAGGCGGGCAATACCCGCAAATATGGCGGCTCCGGGCTTGGCCTCAACATCTCCCAGCGCCTGGTGGGGCTGATGGGCGGGGAGATCACCGTGCAGAGCAAACCCGGGGTGGGCTCCACCTTCCTGTTCGAGATCCCCATCTCCCAAGCGGTGTACGGGGTCTCGGGGCGCCGGGTCTTCTTCGATCACCAGCCCCTGATCCTGATGATGGATGACAATGAGCTGGTGCTGGAACTGGCCAAGGACATCCTGGGGCGGGCGGGGGCGTCCGTCATCACGGTCAACAGCCTCTCCCGCGCCCGTCAGGTGCTGCGTGAAGAGGGGCATCACATCCGCCTCGCCATCCTCGACTGGCGCATGGGTCAGGAGGATGGCCTGGACTTGGCCCTCGAGATGTACCAGCACAGCCAGTGGCGGCGCCTGCCTGTCCTGATGACCAGCGCCTGGTCCAGGGAGGGGCTGCACGGGCGGATGGAAAGCATGGGACTGACCCACTTCCTGGCCAAGCCCATGACCGAAAACGCCTTGCTGGCCAAGGTGGACGAACTGCTCAACGGCAGCTCCCATGACAGCAAGGTCCGCCAGGCGGAGGCACAGGGGGATCAGCAGCAGTTCCGGGAGCTGCTGCGTGGTACCCGGGTGCTGCTGGCCGAGGACAACCGGGTCAACCAGCAGCTCATTCTGGAGTACCTGCGCCGGGTGGAGGCCAAGGTCACCGTGGTGGACAACGGCCGCGAGGCGGTGGAGCAGGTGGCGGAGCAGCCGTTCGACGTCATCCTGATGGATCTGCAGATGCCGGTGCTGGACGGGCTGGATGCCACCCGCCAGATCCGCAAGATGGTGGACAAGCATGATGTGCCCATCATCGCCCTCACCGCCAGCGCCATGCCGGGGGACAGGGAGCGCTGCCTTGGCGTCGGCATGAACGGCTATGTCACCAAGCCGGTGAGCAAGCTCGATCTCTACAACAACCTGCTGCAATGGGTGAAGAGCAGCGGCGGGGAGCCCAAGGTGCCCATCGAGGTCAAGCCGCCGGCCCTCATGGGCGTGCTGGATCTGGAGGATGCCCTGCGCCGGCTGGAGCATGACAGGGAGGCGCTGCAGATCCTCTTCAAGCTGTTCCTCTCCGAGCACAAGGACGATCTGTGGGACATCCGCACCGCCCTGCGTCGCCAGCAGCCCGAAGTGGCGTGCCGCTTGCTGCATACCCTGAAGGGGGTCTCGGCCAACATCTCCGCTTCCCGCCTGCAACTGCTGGCCGGGGAACTGGAGTGGCGGCTGCGGCTGCAGGAGGAGCTGAGCGAGGGGGAGCTCAACCAGTTGCAGCAGGTCTTTACCCAGACCCGGGAGGAGGTCTCCCACTTCCTGCTCACCGGGGAGCAGCAGGAGTCGGTCGCTTTCCCGTTTTCGCCCCCCGACAAGCGGCTCTGAGGGAGGGCAAGATAGCAATCGTTCTCAAGTCACCCGCTTCAGGCTATGATGACCCACTCGTTCGCCCCCGCCAGGGGGCGATTGTATTGAGCTTCTCTTCATGATCACGCGGCAGCGCGCCGCGACCAAGGACTTCTCTGTGAGCGTATTTTTGCGGCTTGGCTGGTTTTTCAAGGATCAGTGGCGGCGTTATCTGGTGGCCATCTCCCTGCTGATGCTGGTGGCCCTGTTTACCGTGATCCCCCCCAAGGTGGTGGGCTGGGTGGTGGATGGCATCGCCAAGGGTGACCTGGACAGCGGCACCCTGACCGGCTATCTGGCGGGGCTTTTTGGCCTGGGACTGCTTATCTACCTGCTGCGCTACGTGTGGCGGGTCATGCTGTTCGGTGCCTCCTACCGGCTCGCCTACGTGCTGCGCAACCGGCTGTTCAGCCACTTCACCCGCATGAGCCCGGATTTCTACCAGCGCCACCGCACCGGTGATCTGATGGCCCACGCCACCAACGACATCCAGGCGGTGGAGATGACCGCAGGGGAAGGGGTACTGACCCTGGTGGACTCCTTCATCGTCGGCATCCTGGTGCTCTCCATCATGTGCAGCCAGTACTCCTGGCAGCTGACCCTGCTCTCCCTGCTGCCCCTGCCGGTGATGGCCTTCTTCATGAACCGCTTCGGGACCCAGATCTACAAGGAGTTCAAGGCGGCTCAGGGGGCCTTCTCCCGCCTCAACAACAAGACCCAGGAGGCCCTCTCCGGGGTGCGGGTGCTCAAATCCTACGCGGTCGAATCCCTAGAGGACGAGGGCTTTGCCGAGCTGACCCGTCAGGCGGGGGAGCGCAACATGGCGGTGGCCCGCATCGACGCCAAGTTCGACCCCGTGATTTACCTGTGCATCGGCTGCTCCTATTTTCTGGCTGTCGCAGGGGGCAGCGCCCTGGTGCTGCAAGACAAGCTGACTCTGGGGGAGCTCACCAGCTTCACCATGTACCTCGGCCAGCTCATCTGGCCCATGTTCGCCATCGCCTGGCTGTTCAACATCATCGAGCGGGGCAGCGCCGCCTACTCGCGCATCGAAAGCCTGCTGGGGGAGCACAGCGACATCGAGGAGCCGGCCCATCCCATGGCGCTGGCCTCGGCCTTTCCCCTGCGGGTGCTGGGGCTGGGCTACCGGCTGGAGCAGCGCACCCTGTTGCAGGGGGTGGATGTCACCCTGCAGGCTGGCGCCATGCTGGGGATAGTGGGACGCACCGGGGCAGGCAAGAGCTCCCTGCTCAAGCTGCTGATGCGCCTGGCCAACCCCACGGCCGGGGAGATCCGCATGGGGGAGGTGCCCATCTCGCAACTGTCGCTGGGTGAGCTGCGCAGCCAGTTTGCCTATGTGCCCCAGGAGCCGTTTCTGTTCTCCACCACCATCGCGGCCAACATCGCCCTGGGCCGCCCCGAGGCGAGCCGGGAGGAGATTGAGCGGGTGGCGCGCATCGCCTGCGTTCACGACGACATCAGTCGCTTCCCCAAAGGGTATGAAACCGAGGTGGGAGAGAAGGGGGTGACCCTCTCCGGCGGTCAGAAGCAGCGTCTGGCCATCGCCCGCGCCCTGCTGCTGGATGCCCCTATCCTGGTGCTGGATGACGCCCTCTCGGCGGTGGATGCCCACACCGAGCAGCAGATCCTGCTGGCCCTCAAGGTCCACAAGCGCACCCTGGTGCTGGTGAGCCACCGCATGACGGCGGTGGAGCAGGCGGACGAGATCCTGGTGCTGGAACAGGGCGCGATCAGCGAGCGGGGCCGTCACGAGACCCTGATGGCCAGGAACGGCTGGTACGCGGACATGGTCCGCTACCAGCGCCTGGAGCAGGACGTGGAGGAGAGCCTGTGAACAGGATGACAAGGCCCCTGGTTTCCTTCACCCCCCGCCCGGCTCCCGCGAGCGGAGAGGGGAGCAAAGAGAGTCAATTCCCGTGGAACGTTGCGCTGGAGGCAAGTCTGTGAATCCAACCATCAAACGGCTGCTCGCCTACTGCGCCAGCTACCCCCGCTGGCTGGTGCAGGCGGGCATCTGCCTGCTGCTCGCCACCGGCGCCGAGGTGGCGGGTCCCTTGCTCATCAAGCTCTTCATCGATGACTACCTGGCGCCGCGCCGGCTGGAGTGGGGCATCATCGCCGCCCTTGCCGCCGGTTATCTGGGGTTGCAGGTGTTGTCGGCGGCCGGCTTCTACCTGCAATCCCTGCGCTTCAACCGCATCGCCCAGGCGGTGGTGCAGCGTCTGCGCGAGCAGGTGTTCGCCACCGCCATCCGCCTGCCTGCCCGCTATTTCGACAAGCACCGCTCGGGCTCCCTCATCTCCCGCATCACCAACGACACCGAGGCGATCATGAACCTCTATGTCCAGGTGATAGGGCTCCTGGTGCAAAAAGTGGTGCTCCTGTGCGGCATCCTGCTCTCCATGGCGCTGCTGGACTTTCACCTGATGCTGGTGTGCGCCACCCTGCTGCCGGCGGTGGGGGCCGTGATGTGGCTCTACCAGAAACTGAGCGTGCCCGTGGTGCGGGCGACCCGATCCTTGCTCTCCGACATCAACAGCCGTCTCAACGAGTCGTTGCAGGGGATGCCGGTGATCCAGGCCATGGTGCAGGAGCGCCACTTCGCCATTGCTTTTGCGGGGGTGAACCAGCAGCACTGGCAGGCGCGGATCAAGAGCCTCAAGATCAACGGCATCCTGCTGCGCCCCCTCATCGATCTCTTCTACATGATGGTGCTCATCGGTCTGCTGGCCCTGTTTGCCCACGAGGGGCTGAGCACGGCGGGGGCCATTCAGGTGGGGGTGCTTTACGCCTTCATCAGCTATCTGGGGCGGATGATCGAGCCCCTCATCGAGATGACCAACCAGCTCAACCAGTTGCAGCAGGCCATGGTGGCGGGGGAGCGGGTATTCGCCCTGCTCGATGAAACCCGCGAGAGCACCGACGGGGAGGTGCGCCCCCTGGAGGGACGGGTACGCTTCGACGGGGTGGGCTTCTCCTACGACGGGGAGCAGCAGGTGCTGCAAGATGTGAGCTTTGCCACCCGGCCGGGCCAGATGCTGGCGCTGGTGGGCCACACCGGCAGCGGCAAGTCCACCATCATCAGCCTGCTGATGGGTTTCTACCCCCTGGATCGGGGGAGCATCCACTTCGATGATCACCCCATGAACGGCCTGGCTCTCTCGGCGGTGCGCCGCAGCATCGGCCTGGTGCAGCAGGATCCTTTCATCTTCGTCGGCACCCTGGCCGAGAACCTGCGCCTTGGGCGTGACGGCATCGAGGATGGGCGGCTCTGGCAGGCCCTGGAGGAGGTGCAGCTGGCCGATTTCGTGCGCCGCCTGCCCGATGGCCTGGCCACCCTGATGGAGGAGGGGGGCAAGAACCTCTCCGCTGGCCAGCGCCAGCTGCTCTCCTTTGCTCGCGCCCTGGTGGGGGATCCGCGCATCCTCATCCTGGACGAGGCGACCGCGAGCGTGGACTCCCAGACCGAGCTCGCCCTCTCCCAGGCGCTCTCGGCGGCACGCCGTGGCCGCACCACCATCGCCATCGCCCACCGTCTCTCCACCATTGTGGATGCCGATGAAATCCTGCTGCTCTCCCGCGGGTGGGTGAGCGAGCGCGGCACCCACGGCGAGCTGATGGCGCTGGGGGGGCATTATGCCCAGCTGTTCGAGATGCAGAGCCAGGGGGCCTGGCTTGAAGAGAAACGGGCCTGAGGCCCACCTAAAAAAACAGCCGGCATCTGCCGGCTGTTTTTTTTGACAGGCAGGGTTACACCGTGACCTTGCTGCGGCTGACCAGCTTGGGCTCCAGGGGCGGGAAGTCATCGTTGAAGAAGGTATCCGCTTCTTCAATTTGTGCCTTGCGCTGCTTCTGGATGAAGTTGTCGAAGTCGCGCTTGATCTCGGGGTCCTTGAGGGCCTCGTAGTCGAACACGTTGGCGGCATAGAGGTAGTTGAAGTAGATGTCGACGAACTCGGCGCTGGCACAGGCGGAGGTGAACTTGCTGTTCTGGCGGTCGAAGTTGACGCGGTACTGCTTGATCTTCGGCACATAGACCAGCTCGTTGCCCACCTTGAACACTTCCACTGTGACCCCCACCGTGATGGTCTTGTGAAGTCCTTGTTGTTCTCCACCCCGAAGCGGATGGCATCCCCCTGCTTTTGCAGGAACTTGTTGAAGCTGGCCAGCGCCGTGGTGCCCTGGCTCACCACCACGTCCATGATGAAGTTGATGAAGTCGGTGGCGATGCTGAGCCCCTTGATGTGGCGGCTGTAGCTCTGCTGATCGATCTTGCTCGGCCCCATCAGGGGGATCTTGGAGAGGGCCCTGGCCCAGAGATCCGCGTCCGTCTTGTACTGCTCGCCATAGGCTTCGGCGTAACGGTTGATGTAGGCGGTGACCACGGAGGTGATGGCGATGAGGTAGGCCTTCTGTTCCGCCAGCTTGGCCATGACTGCGGGATCGTCCAGCAGCTCGTTGGCCACGATGAACTCCACCAGGCCGTCCTTGTCGGCATAGGGATCACTGCCCACCGCCCGGACGGTGTCGGGCAGATTGACGTCGTTGAAGAAGGCCTCGGCCTCGGCGAACTGATCATGGTTGCTCAGGCGGTTGGCCGGTGCCTCGCGCACCAGCTGGCAGAGCACCAGCTACGGCCTCGTAGTCCGACTCGCGCCACAGGGGGGCCTGCAACTGGTTGCCGAAGGTCTTCTTGTAGGCGAGGTTGAAGTCAAACAGCACCGAACTGCAGCCGCAATCCATGGCGAAGTCGACGGTGTAGCTCAGCGGCCCGGTGGGCAGGGGCTTGCTCATCTTCCCCTTGGCGCTGAGGTTGGCATAGCACTTGAGGTACTCCCGGCCAAACAGCTCGTAGGCACGGTTGTTGTTGAAGTTGAGCTGGAAAGTACCGGCGCTCTCGCCCCCGTTGAACAACTGTTGCACGTGACTCATCTCTCTATCCTTATGGTGAGATTGGTAGACGGGTTGACCCGGTGCCGAGTGGCTACTTCCTGGCCAGCAACAGCCTAGGCTGTGTTCTTAAAGTGATGAAGATATAATCTCACATCTTCTCAACAGCTTAAGATCCATTCCGTGTCCCACCGTTATCAGCTGACTGATGCACAATGGGGGCTTATCGAGCCCCAGTTTTCTTCTCGAAGCCTGATCGGGCGCCCTACCCATGAACCGCGCCAAGTGCTCGATGGCATTCTCTGGATACTCCACACCGGAGCTCCTTGGCGAGACCTTCCAGAACGTTTCGGACCATGGAATTCGGTCTACAACACCTTCCGGCGTTGGCAGGATGCAGGCCGGATTGATGCCATTCTGGAAGCGCTGCAACTCAAGCTCAATGAAGAAGGGCTCATCGATTTCGACCTGTGGTGCCTGGACGGCTCCAATGTCAGGGCATCCAAAGATGCTGCCGGAGCGCGTAAAAAAACACTCCGGTGAATCAAGCACTTGGTCGCTCTCGTGGTGGTTTTGGCAGCAAAATTCACTTGGTCACTGATGGTAATGGTTTACCGCTGGGGTTCTGCCTTTCGCCGGGGCAATCAGCGGAAATCAGATATGCGACAAGTGCGTTGGCCATGGCAAGGATCCCGACTTCATCAGGCCGTTATCGCACGTGACCAACGCATCTTGCCGCAGATAAGGCCTATAGCAGCAGGGCTTTGCGGGCCGAACTCCGGCGCAGAGGGATAAAAGCAGTCATCCCGCAGCGCAGCGACCAGCAGCGGCACCATAAGGGACGACCTCTAGTATTAGACAAAGCTCGTTATCGCAGGCGAAATGTGGTCGAGCGGTGCTTCGGATGGCTGAAGAAGTTTCGCCGATTCTCAACGAGATATGAAAAGCTGGCGGGAAGTTTTGCTGCTTTTATCAAGCTGGCTTTCTGCCTTCGTTACTTACGAGAGCTATTGGTGGACAGAAAACCAGCATTTTGAGAACACAGCCTAGCGAGGGAGAGGGGGTTTGGTTACTGCGAATAATCCCAGTGGCGGGGGCGGGATCCTGGGCTAGCCCCCAGACGGGGAGTATTTCTCGTTGTGTTTCATTCGGATATGGCCGTCATGGTCCCGTCATCCGGGGCGGGACCTTGAAAAAAATCGGAAAAAGGGAAAAGAGAGGGGCGACCCGGGGTCAGGAAAGGCCGGTTTTATCATTTGCCAGGCAAATAGAACCTGGCCATTGCATGAATTTTGCAAATACCCTTTGGGGGGCCGCTCACAGGGATGGCACGGGAGGCTTGTCTATCGGGAAGCAGACTGGCAACATTTGTATCACATTTACTCATCGGATCAGTTTGCAATGGACCTGCAACGCCTCAAAGCCAACCTCGCCCTGCGTCTGTTCGCCTGGCGCTACATTCCCGTCATTGGTTTTTGTGCCCCCGTCATCGAGCAGATGGACGCCAGGGCGCTGCGCATCCGCATTCCGCTGGGCTGGCGCACCCGCAACCACCTGGGCAGCATGTATTTCGGGGCGCTCGCCACCGGTGCCGACCTGGTGGGGGGGCTCCTGGTCATGGAGAAGGGGCGGGCGCGGCGCAAGAAGGTGCATTTTGCCTTCAAGGATGTGCAGGGGGAGTTTTTGAAGCGCCCGGAGGGGGACGTGCAGTTTGATTGCGCGGCGGGGGAGCTTATCGACGCCATGATCGACGAGTCCCTGGCGAGCGGTCAGCGCATCAACCGCCCCATCCAGGTGGTGGCCACCTGCCCGTCTCGCAACGGCGACGAGGCCATGGCCCGCTTCGTGCTGACCCTCTCCATCAAGGCCAGCTGAAGGCCAGAGGGCGCGCTGGCGCCCTTGTTCAAGCCGGGATCAGAGGATCTCGGGACTGCTCCCTTCCTTCACCACGGCCTTCATGCCGTTGAAGTTGACCACCTGCTCGGCCACTGTGCTGGGTAGTGCTGGCGTGGCAGGGCGTCAGGATCAGGGGATCTCGGGACTGCTCCCTTCCTTCACCACGGCCTTCATGCCGCTGAAGTTGACCACCTACTCGGCGACTGTGCTGGGTAGCGCTTACGTGGCAGGGCGTCAGGATCAGAGGATCTCGGGGCTGACGCCTTCCTTCACCACGACCTTCATGCCGTTGAAGTTGACCACCTGCTCGGCGACTATCTTGCAGCGTTTGCGGGTCTCGACCTGACCGTCCACTTCCACCAGGCCCTCGGCGACCAGCGCCTTGGCGGCACCGCCGCAATCGGCCCAACCCTGATGCTTGATCAGGTCACACAAGGCAACGAAGGGGTGACCTTCGAGCAGAAACGTCTCCATGGGAAATCCTCTAGCTGGATGAATGGCTGAAACAGCGGGGGCTCATTCTAGGCAGTTAGGCGGGGCAGGGAAAGGGCCCGGGCCGAATTGCCCCGAAAAAGGGGCGAGCACAGGCAAAAAAACCAGCCCGACCGGGCTGGTTGTGTCTCTGGGGGCCACTGGCGCTCAAGGGAGTTTCACCACCGCTTCCCCCGTCACGGCGAGGGCGCCGCCCTGGGTGAAGATGCGGGTGGCCAGGGTGGCGATGGGCTTGTCGTCCCGCAGGGCGATGATCTCCACCTCCGCCGTCACCTCGTCCCCCACGAACACCGGCAGTTTGAAGCCGAGGCTCTGGCCCAGGTAGATGCTCCCCTTGCCTGGCAACTGCTGACCGAGCAGCCCGGAGAAGAGGCTCGCCAGCAACATGCCGTGGACGATGGGGCGCTCGAACACCGTCGTGGCGGCGAAGTCCGGGTCCAGGTGCAGGGGATTGAAATCCTCCGAGAGGCCGGCGAAGGCCGCCACCTCGGCCGGGCCGAAGCGCTTGGTCAGGCGAGCCTTCTGGCCCACGGCAAGGGTTTGTGTACTCATACGAGCCCCTCTTCTTGCTTCCTGACGCCGGCAAACACCGGATTGAGCCGTACCTTGACGTAGCTGCCGGGGGCCGCCTCCAGCCCCTCGACAGGCTGCCGGGCGGGGACGGGCTCTGCCTCGTCACGGTCTTTGATAAAGCGCATCATCTCGGGCCACCAGGAGCCGCTCTGGTGGGTCGCCCCCGCCAGCCACTGCGCCGGGCTGTCCGCCTCGGCCTCGCTCTGCCAGAAGCCGTATTTGTTGGCATCCGGCGGATTGATGATGCCGGCGATGTGCCCGGATTCGGCCAGAATGAAGCGCCGCTCGCCCCCGAACAGCGCCATGCCCTGCCAGGTCCCCTGCCAGAGGGCGATGTGATCGTCCGCGGCGGACACCAGCAGCACCGGGGTCTTCACCTTGGCGAGATCGATGCGGGTGTGGCGGATCTTGAGCTCCCCCTTCACCAGCTGGTTTTCCAGGTAGAGTCGGCGCAGCAGGCTGTTGTGGGTCTTGCCCGCCACGTTGGTGCTGTCGCTGTTCCAGTGCAGCAGATCGAACGCCACCGGGCTCTGGCCCTTGAGGTAGCTGTCGATGTAGTAGTTCCAGTAGAGGCTGTTCTCCCGCAGCAGACTGAAGGAGACCGCCAGCTGGCGCCCGTCCATGATGCCCCTGGCCTCGTTCTGGGCCTCCAGCGCCGCGATGATGGGCTCGTGGATGAAGATGCCAAGCTCCCCGGGCTGGGAGAAGTCCAGCAGGGTGGTGAACAGGGTGGCGCTGCGTACCCGCTGTTTCTGGCGCCGCGCCGCCAGCCAGCCCATGGCGAGTGACAATGCAGTGCCACCGATGCAGTAGCCGATGCCGTGCACCTCCCGCTCGCCGGTGGCCGCCTCCACGGCGTCCAGGGCGGCGATGACCCCGTCCACCACGTAGTCGTCGAGATCGACCTGCCCCTGTGCCACCCCCGGGTTGCGCCAGGAGATCATGAAGACCGTCTGCCCCTGGGCGACCAGCCAGGCCACCAGGGAGTTCTGGGGGCGCATGTCCATGATGTAGTACGGGGGCACGACCAGCACCGGGGTCTTGCCCACCGTCGCTGTGGTCGGGCTGTACTGGATGAGCTCAAAGAGCTCGGTGCGCAGCACTACCCGGCCCGGGGTGGTCGCCAGATCCCGGCCGAGCTCGAAGGCGGACTCGTCGGTCAGGCGGATGTTGAGGTGATCGGCGCTGCGCTCCAGATCTTCGGCCAGGAGCGCAAGGCCGCGCACCAGATTCTGGCCGTCGGACTCCAGGGTGAGCTTGAGCAGCTCCGGGTTGGTGGCCAGGAAGTTGCTGGGAGCCATGGCGTTGACGTACTGGCGGGTGAAAAAGCGCAGTCGCTCCCGGCTCTTCTCGGGCACGCCCTCCAGGGCATCCACCGCCGCCAGCAGGTGTCTTGCGGTCAGCAGATAGGATTGCTTGAGGTAGTCATAGAGGGGTTGCTCGCTCCAGGCGTCGGCCTTGAAGCGGCGATCGCTGCGATCCGGGGTGATCACCGGCTCGCTCGGCTGGCCTGCACTCTTGAGCAGGGTGTGCTGCATCAGCTTGAGCTGATCCTGCCACCAGTTCATCTGGGACTGGATCAGCTGCCAGGGCTGCTGGCTGCCCTGCTCCAGCACCTGGCCCAGATCGTCCAGACTGGTCTGCAGCAGGGCCTGGGCGGTGCGCTCGGTCTGGGCTCTGGCCTGGCCAGCAGCTTGTCGTTGTAGTGGGCCAGGGCCTCGAACAGCGGGCCGTAAGATGATTGGCTCATGTGTTCTCCTTCACCCACGCCCGGGGCGGGCACTTGCCCGTTCTGTCGAGTCGTGGGGAGATGTGGCTGCCCGCAAGACGGGCAGCCAGGGGTTATCAGGCCTTGCCCGTGCTCTTCTTGATGCCATCTGCGGTCAGGGCATCCAGTTCTTCCTTGAACTGCTGGCCGAGGGTGCTGAGCTTCTGGATGTCATCCAGCATCTGGCGGGAGAGCTGGCTGGCGCTCTCCAGCTGCACGGTGCCGAGGGCCGCCAGGCTCTGGGCATCCTGCACCTTGCCGACGGCCTGCAACTGGTTGAGCCCCAGTTCGGCGTAGGCATTGGCGGACGCCAGTTGCAACCGGGTCAGCTGTTCGATGTTGCTGGCCAGCAGCTGGTTGTAGCGGGTGAGGGGAGCGGCAAAGCCTTGCATCTGCTCGGTAAAGCTCTTGATCACGTCCATATTCATCATGGGTCTCCGGTTCGGCAGAACACTGTTTTTGCGGGTCAATCGACCCTTCTTGCGGGTACAGCACGTCATCCCTGTGTTACGTGTTGTTTGCTCTGTTCAAACACACGTTTGAGCATTCTGCAACCAATCCACCTTTGGTATAAATGTTAGTTTCTGTTTGAATTTTCCAATCCGCCGAGAGAGCCATCCCCGGGTTCAGACGAGAGGTGACGCAGGGCAGGGGGCGGGGTCTCGTTCCCCGGGGCCTGCGCTGGTACCCTTGAGCCACACCCTCTTCACAAGGAATCCCCGATGAAACCGTTCGCCCTGCTGCTCGGCTGTGGTGCCCTGACCCTCGCCGGTGTCGCCCAGGCCAGCACGCCGGTCCAGATCTCCCTGCCCGGTGTCAACCTGCCCTCGTCCAATCAGGTGGAAGGGGCAAGGGCTTCCTTCCTCTACGGCCGCACCGGCCAGGTGAAGGGGATCGATCTGCCGGTGTTCGCCCTCTCCGACGTGGATCAGTTCACCGGCCTGCAGCTTGGTGTGTTCTTTGGCGCGAGCCGGGTGCGCCATCAGTTTGGCGGGGTCGCCATCAACGCCGTCAACTGGCACGAAGGGCAGGATACCGGCCTCAATCTGGGCTTCGTCAACCTGACCAACAATGTGAAGGGGCTCAACTGGGGGGCGGTCAACATCGCCCAGGGCAATGCCCTGGCCAACGTCGGCTTCGTCAACTATGCCGAACGCACCACGTTCCAGCTGGGATTCGTCAATGCCACCAAGCACCTGGACGGCTTGCAGATTGGCCTGGCCAACTACGCCGAGAACGGCATCTTCCCCATTCTGCCCCTGATCAACTTCAAGAAATCCTTCTAGGGACCAACTTGCCCTTGCTTTAGGAGGGGCAGCCATTACCCTGTGCTCCATCAAGGCTGCACAGAGGTAACAGGGGCATGACAACGGAACACATGGACGCCATCGGCATCGGCTGGGACGTGAGGGGCTGGCAGGGCAATGCCCAGGCGGTGGCGGTGGTGGGTTGGCAGGCCCGGGAGTCGCGTCTGCACTGGCTCGGGATCTCCCCCCTGTTTCGCCTGAGCTCCCGGGTCGCGCCGGATCTGGATGCCCTGCTGCGCCCGGCCCTGCAAGACGAGGTGGCGCTGATGCAGGTGCTGGCCTGCCCGCGCCTTGCTCTCGGCATCGATGCGCCCCTGGCCTTTCCCCGCGCCCTCGCCGATCTGCTGGCGGGGTGGGGGAGCGGCTTTCCCGTGCCCCAGCGGGAGATTGACAACCCTTACGCCTACCGGGATTGCGAGCGCTGGCTCTATCAGCACTATGGCAAGAAGCCCCTCTCCGCCACCTTCGACAGGCTCGGCAACAACGCCACCCTGGCCCTCTCCATGCTGCCGCGCCTCGGGGATCTGCAACTGGTGCCAAAACGGGCGAGGGCTGCCGGGCGCGCGGTGCTGGAGGTCTATCCCGCCCTGGCCAAAATGGGGGGCAAAGCCTCTGCTGTGCGGCCCGAGCTGCAACCCCACCTGCCAGCAATCCTCATCCCTGGAACGGATCCCTATGATGCCGCGCTCTGCGCCCTGATGGCCCTGCAATATGCGGCCGAAGGGGCCGTCACCTCGCTGCCTGCTCTGGTGGACCTGCCGGAGGAGATGGCACCGGACGAAGGCTGGGTCTACCACTTCGCCCGGGATTGAGACGCCCAAGCACCGCGCTCCCTCTGACGACTGCTGGCGACTCGCTGCAGTCACGGCACTGGTGACGTGACTTGCTGTCGCCACTGCGTATGGCTTGCCGTTGCCACGGTGTCAGGCAAGGGGAGGCCGCCTTTGTCCTGTGATCTTCCGACGTCTCCTTGACCCTTGCCCTTGTTGCCTTACTTTGCGACTGCCGACTGCCGACTGCCGACTGCCGACTGCCGACTGCCGACTGCCGACTGCCGACTGCCGACTGCCGACTGCCGACTGCCGACTGGCGCCTTTTCATCGGACCTCATCCTTGATCCCGACTGTTCATGGCTGGTTTAAAAATCACCTTGTATGCCATCAGACAAGAGACGTACAAGTACATTTATCACCCCGCAGCAGCGGGGAGATGGCTCCAGGGTTGTACAGAAACAGGGTAGCGGGGGTCAAATATGCGGCAGGTTAAGCCTGCAGAAGCATAAATAGGGAGTCAGGGCGTTAATTGCTGGAAGAGCCGTCTCTTCATCCGATATATTGCCTCTTTTCCTCAGGCTTCTTGTCCGGTGGTGTCGATGAAACGCATTCTCTCTATCCAGTCCCACGTGGTGTTTGGCTGTGCCGGCAACAGCGCCGCCGTGTTCCCCATGCGCCGTCTCGGCATGGAGGTGTGGCCCATCAATACGGTGCAGTTCTCCAACCACACCCAGTACGAGGCGGGTTGGCAGGGAATGGCAATGCCGGCGGGCCACATTGCCGCCTTGTGCCAGGGGCTTTGCAATATCGAGGTGCTGGCGCGCTGCGATGCGGTGCTAAGTGGCTATCTGGGCTCGGCGGAGCAGGGGGACGAGATCCTGGCGGTGGTGGCGGCGGTGAAACGAGCCAATCCGGCGGCCCTCTATTTCTGCGATCCCGTGATGGGGCATCCGGAGAAGGGGTGCATCGTCGCCCCGGGCGTCACCCGCTTTCTCACCGAGCAGGCCCTGCCGGTGGCGGACATCATGGCCCCCAATCTGCTGGAGCTGGAGACCCTGTGCGATGTCCATCTGACAACCCTGGCCCAGACCCGGGTCGCCGCACGCCAGTTGCTGGAGAAGGGGGTGAAGATGGTGCTGGTCAAGCACCTGGGTCGCGCCGCCAGCGTCCCCGGCCGCTTCGAGATGCTGCTTGCCACCCCCGAGGGAGACTATCTGATCGCCCGTCCCCTTTACGATTTCGCGCGCCAACCGGTGGGCGTGGGGGATCTCATCAGCGCCCTGATGTTGGCCAACCTGCAGGCGGGATATGATGGGGTGAGCGCCTTCGAGCGCACCAACGCCGCGGTGGATGCGGTGCTGAGACAGACCTGGGAGGCGAATGCCTACGAGCTGCAGCTCATCGCGGCCCAGAGCGCCTTTGCCGAGCCGCAGATTGCCCACAGGGCCGAGCGCCTGGCCTGACGCCATTGATCAGCCCGTGACGGGACGAGCTGATCAAGGTTCAGCTTGCGGCACTGATCGGTGTTGCATCCTGAAAATGTTCGACCCTGGGGAAGGGGTCGTAGAAGTGGTGCAGCAGGGCCTTCCACTCCTGGTACCGGGGGGAGCCCCTGAACCCCCGGGTGTGATCTTCCAGCCGCGCCCACTGCACCAGCAGCAGGTAGTGATGGGGATCGTCCAGGGCACGCTGCAACTGGTGGCCCAGGTAGCCGGGCATGGCGCTGATGATGTGCTGGGCTCGGGCGAAGGCCTGCTCGAAGTCAGTGGCCTTGCCGGGAATGATCTGCAGATGGGCGACTTCCAATATCATGATGGCTCCTTGCCGATGAGTCTGATTGAACCAAAAACCTATGTACGCCGAGCCTTGGAGGGGGCAAGACCGGCACGCTGTCCGGTCTTGCCAGGCCGTCTGCCTCAGAGCTGCTTGTAGAAGAACTGGGTGGCGGCGAGGGTGCCGTCCCCATTGCGGGCGAAGTCCGGGATCTGGCCGGCCTCCTGATAGCCGAGCTGGCGATAGAGGCTGGAGGCCACGTCGCCGACCCGGGTATCCAGCACCAGCAAGGTACGCCTGGCGTCCCGGGCCCCTTGCTCCATGGCGTTCATCAGGGCGCGGCCCACCCCCTTGCCACGGGCCTGGCTGTGGACCATCAGCTTTTCCACTTCGGCCCTGTGGCCCCCGTTGGCCTTTGTGCACAGGGAGAGCTGCAGGGCGCCCACCAGATGGTGCTGATCAAACGCCACCCAGAGCTTGCGCACTCCATCCGCCAGCTCCCCCTCGATGCCTTGCCAGTACGCCAGCCCCTGCTCTTCCTGCAGGGGAGGCAGAAAGCCCACCGAGGCACCGCTGGCCACGCAATCTTGCAGCAGGGCGATCAGCGCCGGTTTGATGCCTCTGGTGCTCTCGACCTCAAGGATCTCCATTGAATGTCCTCATCTTCTCTCTTGGCCCACGTGGGGGATTAACGTCTCGGGCGCGGACTCTCCTGCCGGTGCTATTATCATCCGGTCAGGTGCGCCGTCTCTTAATGGATCAGTCCCTGCGCTGCCAGCCACTGGAACAGCAGGCGGGAGACGGGGGAGACTTCGGCCAGGTGGCGGCTGTCCAGCCAGCGCAGCTCGGCGATCTCCGCCGAGGCGACGGGCGTGCCGTCGGCGTCCCCCGTGTAGCAACGCAGATTGACATTCACCCCTTGCGGCTTGCCGTCCGCCTGGGCGCTGAACTCGCAGGCGAACGCCAGGGTGTCGGGTTTCAGGATGACCGCGAGCTCTTCCTCGATTTCACGAACGAGGGCCGCCTCGTCGCTCTCGCCCGGCTCGCGCTTGCCCCCCGGAATGTAGTAGATGTCCTTGCCGTGGGAGCGGGCGCACAGCAGTTGTCCCTCCTTGAAGGTCAGCCAGGCGAGTTTGTCGATCATGGGCAGATTCCTCTTGTTGCCGCTTGTCAAAGGGGGGGGCTCGCTGCTCGCACAGGGTGCGATAGGAGCGGGTTTCCCGCATCTCGGGCGCCAGTCCCAGCCGGCTAGCCAGCGCCAGCAACTGCGCGCGGTAGGCGGGCAGGGCGGTCTCGTCGTCAGTCATGATGGCGAGCTCGGCAAAATCACCGACGCCTGCCAGGTGATCCACCGTGACGTGGAAGGCCCCCAGAAAATAGATGCTGCGCCGCTTGTCGATGGTCAGCACCGGCTGGTAGCCCAGGGTGCGCACCATGCTGGCCGCCTTGTCCGCATCGGTGATGTTGACCGCCTCGCAGCGATCGGGTCCGGGTCCTTTGACTATCCAGAGCCGGATGCCGCTGGGGGCCATGGTGCGGATGATCAGGCTCTTCTCTGCCCGGGCCAGGGCGCCATCTGCCGTGTCGAAGTAGCAGTCCTGCTCATGATTGTCCGCCACCATCACCTCGGGGCTGAGGGCCGTGAGGGTATGCACAAAGGCGGCGCTGTCCGTCAGGCGGTATTTGAACTCCACCTCGAAGCGCCCCTGAAAGTGGGTGGCCATGGCCTTGCGACGGCTCCCGAACGGCAAATGAATAGGGCAGCCTAGCAAAAGTGCCGGGCTCTCCCAAGCATCGGGATCACAGCTTCGCATCGACTGCCGACTTTATGACCAGATGGTGAGGGGAAATCCGCCCTGGTGCACAGCTTGTGGCCCGGTGGCTGGGCGCCGTACGGGGGCTGTGCTCTAATAAGCTCCCTCTTTGGCGGTATTTCCGCCCTGAACAACGACAACGAGGCGGCGGCCCCGGCCGCGCCAGTGGAGCCACAGATGCAGATCACCTCACAGCCCCCCTTTATCGGACTGGGCGTGGCGGGCAACTTCGCCGGTCACCTGGAGCAGGCAGGGGAGGCGGCGGACTTCGTCGCCGTCAAGGTTGACGACAAGGTCGCCCCCAAGGCGCTGTTCCCCTTCTATGTGCCGAACCATCCCGGCCAGCTCGGGGTCTTTCCCCTGAGCGGCGATGCCATCTTCCTGCCGGAGGCGGCGGTGAGCGGGGACGAGAAGGTGCAGATTGAACCCGAGGTGGCACTGTGGTGCGAGCTGGAGTACGCGGGGGAGCAGGTGGTGGCCATCCATCCCAAGGCGTTTGGCGCCTACAACGACTGCTCCATCCGTCGCCCCAATGCCAACAAGATCAGCGAGAAGAAGAACTGGGGTGAAGAGAGCAAGGGGCTGGCCGCGAACCTGCTGCCCCTGACCCACTTTGCCGCAGGATGCGAGCTCGATGACTACCGCATCGCCTGCTATCTGGAGCGGGACGGGGAGCTGCACCCCTACGGGATCGACAGCGCGGCGGTGGACTACAGCTACTTCCACGGTCAGTTGCTGGCGTGGGCCATCGACAAGTTCAACCATCAGCAGGACGAAGGCCCGGCCGAGCATATCCAGGGGCTGCTGGCCCAGGCGGGGCGCCCGGCCCATGCGCTCATCAGCATTGGCGCCACCCGCTACACCCCCTTTGGCGAGACACACTTCCTCGCTCCCGGTGACACCGCCTGCGTGGTGGTCTACCCCGCCAGTCGCTACAGCGAGAGCGACATTCGCGAAGCCATCGCGACCCGCCGCGTTGGCGCCGATGTCTCTGTCCTGCTCCAGGCGGTCAAGACCCGTTGATCGCGATGCCTTCCCAACCTGGGGAGGCATCTTCTTTCTCTATTATGCCTGCGCACACTCCATGCTGGCGTCATGCATGATCAGCCGAAAGAGGAGTGGCAGATCAGGTGGGTTGCCATGGTGGTGATCAGAGAGTGCAGGGAGCAGGATCTGGCGGCTTGCTCAGCCTTTACGCCGAGCTCAGACCACGGGATCCCGTGATGCCGCTTTCCATGGCGAGGGAGACGCTCGCGAGCCTGCTGGCCAGGCCCGAGGTGCGGATCATCGTGGCGAAGGTGGGCGGTGAGCTCGCCGCCACCTGCCAGCTCGGGGTGATCCCGACCCTGAGCAACGGCGGCAGGCCCTTTGGCATCATAGAGCACGTGGTAACGGCCTCTGCGTTCCGACGCCAGGGGCTGAGCCAGAAGGTGCTTGAACAGGCGCTCTCCCTGGCCTGGGGGCTGGATGGCTACAAGGTGATGCTGCTCTCGGGGGAAGGGCGCGATGAAGCCCATCGCCTCTATGAGAAGCTGGGCTTCAAGGCGGGCATCGAGAAGGGGTTTGTCATCAAGCAGGCAGAGGCCCAGGGCTGCACCTTGACGAGGTTCGGCCCCAAGGCTTAGCATCGGCGCTTTTGCCATAAATTGAGCCAACAATTCATGAAGATAGAACCAGCACAAACCGAGGATTACCCGGCCCTGATCGCTCTCTGGGAGGCCTCGGTACGCGCTACCCATCACTTCCTGCAAGAGGAAGACATCGCCACCCTCAAGCCTCTCATCCTCGAACACTATTTCGATGCCGTGCGCCTTTATTGCGCCAGGCAGGATGGCGTGATCGTCGGTTTTATCGGGGTGGCTGAGGGCAATATCGAGATGCTGTTCATCGCTCCCGAGGCGAGAGGGGGCGGGGTCGGCCGCCAGCTGGTGGACCACGCCATCCGTTGTCTGGGGGCGACTCGCGTGGACGTCAACGAACAGAATGCCCAGGCTGTCGGCTTCTACCAGCACCTGGGCTTCGAGGTGACGGGGCGCTCCCCCCTGGATGGCCAGGGCAAGCCCTATCCCCTGCTGCACATGGCCTTGGCCGCCGGTTAAGGGCGCCAGAGCATAAAAAAACCGCCCTCGGGCGGTTTTTTGTTGTTCAGGACGCAGTGCTCGCGCCGCCTCACTCCTCGTTGGAGTTGTCCTGATAGTCGCCCCGCTGGGCCTTGGGCAGGCGGCGCATGGGGGCGAAACCGATGTCCTCGCCCACCACTTCCCGCTTGCGGGACTTGTTTTGCGCAGGCTGGGCCGGCTTCTTGGCGCCATCCCCCTTGCCTTTCCCGGCGGCGGGTTTGCCCTTGGCGTTGGCATGGCCACGGGCGCGGGGCGGGTTTTGCACCGGCTTGCTGCCCGGCAGGGTCTGGCGGCTCGGCTTGCCGCTCGGCTCGTACCCTTCCAGGATCTCCACGGTCAGGGATTGGCCGATCAGCGCCTCGATCTCCTTGAGCTGACCCAGCTCGTCCTGGCTCACCAGGGAGATGGCCTCGCCGCCGCGCCCGGCACGGCCGGTGCGGCCGATGCGGTGGATGTAATCCTCCGCCATCTGGGGCAGCTCGAAGTTGATCACGTGGGGCAGCTGATCGATGTCCAGACCCCGTGCGGCGATATCGGTGGCAACCAGCACCCGCACCTTGCCTTCACGAAAATCCGCCAGCGCCCGGTTGCGGGCCCCCTGGCTCTTGTCACCGTGGATGGCGACCGTATCCAGGCCATCTTTCTGCATCTGCTGGGCGAGCCTGTCGGCAATCTGCTTGGTGCGCACGAACACCAGCACCCGCTGCCAGTTGCCACGGCCAATCATGTGGGAGAGCATCTCCCGGCGGCGTTCCCGATCGACCTGGATGATGCGCTGGCTTACCTGCTCGGCGGCGGTGTTGCTGGGATCCACCTCGATGAGGGTGGGATCCTTGAGCAGATCGTCCGCCAGCGCCTTGATGTCATTGGAGAAGGTGGCGGAGAAGAGCAGGGTCTGACGCTCCTCCGGCAGGGCCTTCATGATGCGGCGAATGTCGGTGATGAACCCCATGTCGAGCATTCTGTCCGCTTCATCCAGCACCAGCACCTCGAGGGCGCTCAGGGTCAGGGCGCCCTGGGTCAGCAGATCCAGCAGGCGGCCCGGGGTGGCGACCAGGATGTCGACCCCGAGCTTGATGGCGTCCAGGTTCGGCTTGATGCTGACGCCGCCATAGGCGATCAGGGTACGAAACGGCAGGTGGTGGGCATATTTGATGATGCTCTCGCCCACCTGGGCGGCCAGCTCCCGGGTCGGGGTCAGCACCAGGGCTCGCACCTGGCGACGACCGCCACGGCCGTGGTTGGCCAGCAGTCGATGAAGCATGGGCAGGGTGAAACCGGCCGTCTTGCCCGTGCCTGTCTGGGCGCCGCCCAGCACGTCCTGCCCGGCCAGGATGGCGGGAATGGCTTGCTGCTGGATGGGGGTGGGTTGTTCGTAACCCAGCTCCTTGACGGCCCGCAGGATGTGCGGTGACAGACCCAGTTCATTGAATGACATGTTCGAGGGACACTCCGAGCCTTGGGCTCAACGGGTGACGGCAGCCTTGGTCCGTCACGACATGGAAAATAGGGTGGGCCGCCATCGAGGCTGGGCCTGAGCCCGGCAAAGCGACCGCACAAGAGACAGTGGGCGCGTAATATAGCAGATGCGAGGCGCACGCGCAGCAGCCGTGTCGCGAGCAGGGTTGCCACGGCCATCCCGGCAGGGAAAGGCCAGGGGGCGCTAAGAGGGGCCCCCCTGGCCTCGGCGCACGCCCGTCAGAGCAGTCCCTCGATGGCCTGCACCAGATCCTCCGGCCTGGTCTGGGGGGCGAAGCGGTCCATCACCCGGCCTTCACGGTCAATCAGGAACTTGGTGAAGTTCCACTTGATGGCCTCGCTGCCAAGGAGTCCGGGCTTTTGCTCCTTGAGCCAGCGATAGAGGGGGTGGGCCCCGGCGCCGTTGACCTCGCACTTGGCCATCAGGGGGAAGCTGACAGGGTAGTCGAGCGAGCAGAAGCGGGCGATCTCCTCGGCATCGCCCGGCTCCTGATGGCCGAACTGATCGCAGGGAAAGCCCAGGATCTCGAAGCCTTGGGGGCCGAACTGGCGATAGAGGGCCTCAAGCCCGGTGTATTGGGGGGTAAAACCGCAGCGGCTTGCCACGTTGACCACTAGCACGACACGGCCCTGCAGATCGGCGGTGGACCAGGCCGTGCCATCGAGTCGTTGCAGGGGGATGAGGGGCAGGGGCATGGTTTCTCCTGATGCAAGAGGGGCGACAAGGCGCCCGGGGACAATCCTTGCACGTTAACGGGCCGAGGGCCGGGGAGCAAGGGGGAGGGCGTCTGTTCCCCCCAGACTCCTATTGATGGCGGGACTTCTCAAGAGAAGCAATCCGGTTTGTGCCGATGGTCCGAAGTCGCTACAAAGCGCACTCTCTCCCCTCGCTGCGAGCCTATCTTGGATTATCAAGCCGTCATGGATGCCATCTACACCCGGGGTTGGGTGATAGTGGATGATTTTTTAACCGCCGCCGAGGTGGATGCCCTCAAGGCCTGCCTGCCGGACGAGTGGCGACCGGCGGGGATCGGGCGCGAGACCCTGCATCAGGACAACCGCGATATCCGTCGGGATCAGATCCACTGGCTCGACGCCTCCCTCGGCGCGCCGGTGGCCGACTATCTGGCCCGGATGGAGTCCCTGCGTCTGGCCGCCAATCGCAGCCTGATGCTGGGGCTGTTCGACTACGAGGCCCACTTTGCCCGCTACCGTCAGGGGGACTTCTACGTCACCCATCGCGACGCCTTCGCCGGGCGATCCAACCGCCGGCTCACCTCGGTGTTCTACCTGAACAACGACTGGCAGCCAGAGGCGGGGGGAATATTGCGGGTCTATGACGACAGCGAGCAGTTTCTGATGGATGTCTCCCCCCGGGGCGGGCGGCTGGTGCTCTTCCTGTCTGAAGAGTTTCCCCACGAGGTGCTGCCCGCAAGCCGGGAGCGCTACAGCATTGCCGGCTGGTTTCGGGTCAACGGCAATGGCGCCGGGCGGGTCGATCCCCCCCGCTGAGCGCATTTCATCCTGTTTCTGACACAGGAAGAGACTTTTATCTGTCCGGGCAGGGGGAGGTGCGCCCCATCGGCTGACAAGGCTTCCCCTCCCTTGCTACACTGCCCGCACTTATGTTCGTTTCTGGCTTCGTCCGGTTTTCATGCGGTTGGGTTTGACATGGTGATGACGAAGCCGCTTCTCCCAAGGGATCACATCTAATGAAGAACATGCATGTCTTGCTGCTGTGCGGCGGTGGCGGCTCCGAGCACGAAGTCTCGCTGCGCAGCGCCAATTTCCTCGAAAAACAGCTCGGGCTCCTGCCCGGTATCGAAGTGACCCGGGTCGAGATGTTTGCCGACCGCTGGCTCTCCGCCGACGGTCGCGAGTGCAAGCTGGGGCTGGACAAGCTGCTCTCGTTCGACAGCGTGGCCCGTCCGGTGGACTACGTGGTGCCCTGCATCCACGGCTATCCCGGTGAGACCGGCGATCTGCAATCCTTCCTCGAGCTGGCCGGCCTGCCTTATCTGGGTTGTGACGCCGAGGCGAGCAAGGTGTGCTTCAACAAGATCACCACCAAGCTGTGGCTCACCGCCATCGGCATCCCCAATACCCCCTACCTGTTCCTGACCGAGCAAGGCGAGGCGAGCCTGATCGAGGCGAAAGCGGCGCTGGCCAAGTGGGGCAAGGTCTTCATCAAGGCGGCCTCCCAGGGCTCTTCCGTGGGTTGCTACTCCGCCAGCAACGAGGCAGACCTGGTGAAGGGTATTGCCGATGCCTTCGGTTACTCCGAGCAGGTATTGATCGAAAAAGCGGTCAAGCCCCGCGAGCTGGAAGTGGCGGTCTACCAGTATGGTGACGAGCTGGTGGCCACCTATCCGGGGGAGATCTGCGTACCCCAGGACAAGTTCTACACCTATGAAGAGAAGTACAGCAGTGCCAGTCACACCGAGACCGCGCTCAAGGCCGAGGGACTGACTCAGGCGCAGGCTGACGCCATTCACGAGTACGCGCTCAAGGCGTTCCGTCAGCTCAAGCTGACCCACCTGTCGCGCATCGACTTCTTCCTGACCGAAGAGGGGGAGATTTTGCTCAACGAGATCAACACCTTCCCGGGCATGACCTCCATCTCCATGTTCCCGAAACTGCTGGAGCACCACGGCCACAGCTTCGCGCACTATCTGGAGCAGATCCTGCGAAAGGCGGTCTGATGTCGCCAGACCCGGTTGCAACGGATGGTGAGTAGGGGCCTCAGGGCCCCTTTTTTCATGGGGGCGAGGCGGGCAGAACGCGGGGAGGGAAGGGGGCAGGGCGCCGCCTGGCAAGCCTTGCCGCCAGGAGGGCGCGCCGTTACAATCAGCCCCCTTTTGTCCCGCCACAGGCACCGTCAGAGCCGCGTTCCATGAAGCCCATCCCCGATCACGCCGTCAACCGCCTGCGCATCTGGCGCAAGAGCGTCTCGACCCGACCCTTTCTTGCCCGTGGCGGCAGCGTGCCAAGCTGTGATGCCTGCCAGCTGCGCCACGACTGGTGTGCCTGCGACTGGCGCCCGGCGCTCAAGGCCGAGGCCGGGTTCTGCCTCATGATGTATGACAGCGAGCCCATGAAGCCCTCCAACACCGGGCGCCTCATCGCCGACGTGCTGCCGGACTCCACCTGGGCCTTTCTCTGGTCGCGTACCGAACCCCATCCCGAGCTGCTGGCCCTGCTGGCGGATCCCGCCTGGCAGCCCTACGTGGTCTTTCCCGCCTGCGAGAAAGCGCCCGACCGCCTGACCGGCGAGGTGGTACTGGCCCCCGGCAAGAAGCCGCTGTTCATCCTGCTGGACGGCACCTGGCCCGAGGCGCGCAAGATGTTCAACAAGAGTCCCTATCTGGACGGCTTCCCTGTGCTCGCCATCAAGCCGGATGCGCTCTCCACCTACGGCATGCGGGTCGCCCACAGCGACGAGCACCTGTGCACCGCCGAGGTGGCCGCCTGCGTGCTGGAAGTGGCCGGGGAGCTGCGGGCGGGACAGGCGCTGCAGCTCTGGTTCAATCTCTTTAGCAGCCGCTACATGGCTGGTCGGGTGAGCCGTGCGCCCGGTGCGGATGAAGCACCCCTGCTGGAGGGGCTGGAGGCCATCAAAGCCCAGAGCCGCGCTCTGGATTAATCCTCTTCAGCAGCCGCTACATGGCTGGCCGGGTAAGCCGTGCGCCAGGTGCGGATGAAGCGCCCCTGCTGGAGGGGCTGGAGGCCATCAAAGCCCAGAGCCGCGCTCTGGATTAATCCTCATCAGCAGCCGCTAGATGGCTGGCCGGGTAAGCCGTGCGCCCGGTGCGGATGAAGCGCCCCTGCTGGAGGGACTGGCGGTTATCAAAGCACAGACCCTCTCGCACGCTGATTGATGAAAATAAGGAATCAGTTGGCTGCCATTGTTTCGTTGGCTTCATGAGCCCGCCCTCGCTAGGATAGCGACCTGTTGACTCCTTCAGGCTCCAGGCCATGCCGGGCGCCGCCAATCACACGAGGTCTATGGATGGAACTGGAACTGCTCACCCTGGTCGCCCTGTTCGGGGTGGCCCTCATCGCCGGCTTTATCGATGCCATCGCCGGGGGCGGGGGGCTCTTGACGGTGCCGGCCCTGCTGGCCACCGGCATGCCGCCAGCCTTGGTGCTTGGCACCAACAAGTTGCAGAGCAGTTTCGGTTCTTTCTCCGCCACCTGGTTCTATGCCCGCAAGGGGCTCCTTGAGTGGGCCATCATCTGGCCGGCGGTCATCTGCACCT
Organism: Aeromonas sp. TW 6; assembly: GCF_013168745.1. Lineage (NCBI taxonomy): Bacteria > Pseudomonadati > Pseudomonadota > Gammaproteobacteria > Aeromonadales > Aeromonadaceae > Aeromonas > Aeromonas sp. TW 6. Next base: position 57,311 of record NZ_JABERS010000019.1, read on the forward strand.
TCATCGGGGCGGCCATCGGCACCCTGGCGGTGCAGACCATCGATGCCGCCATCCTGGAGCGGCTGCTCCCCTTCCTGCTGATGGCGTTTGCCTGCTACTTCTACTTCTCCCCCAGGGTGAGCGATGCGGAGAGCCAGCGCCGCCTCACCCCCATGGCGTTCGCCCTGCTGGTGGGCGGGGGCGTGGGCTTTTATGACGGCTTCTTCGGGCCGGGCACGGGGTCGTTTTTTGCCATCGGTTTCGTGGCCCTGGCGGGCTTTGGCATGGCGCGGGCCACCGCCCACACCAAGCTGCTCAACTTCACCTCCAACATCGCTTCCCTGCTCTTCTTCACCCTGGGGGGCAAGGTGGTGTGGAGCGTGGGGCTGTGCATGGCGCTGGGGCAGTTCATCGGGGCGCGCATGGGCTCCAAGCTGGTGCTCAAGAAAGGGGTGAAGCTCATCAAGCCGCTGCTGGTGACCGTCTCCCTGGTGATGTCCGCCAAGCTGGTGTGGAGCCAGTACCCCGAGCTCTTTGCCTGGCTGGACTGAGCCGGTACCCCCCCATGACGAGGGCCCGATCGCAGATCGGGCCCTCTTGCGTTTCAGCCCTGTGCCGTCAGTTGCCGGAAATGGGCTTGCAGCGCCTGCACCAGGCGGGCGATGCGATCGCGCTTGAGGCTGTTTGGCCGATAGACCAGGTGGAGCGGGCGGCCCAGCCCCGGCAGGGGGCGTGCCTGTGTCCCCTGCTCACCCACCAGCGCCAGCAGGCCGGCGGGCAGGAGCACGGGGCCAATGCCTGCCTTGGCCAGTTCGATCAGCGCCAGGTAGGAATCGAGCTCCATGGCGGGGATAAGCCCGAGGGCGGCCAGGGGCTCGCGCAGATAGCGGTTGGAGGGGTTCTCCAGATCCATGGTCAGGATCTTGCGCACCTTGCCCTGCATCCCCTGACTCACGTCGCCTTCAGTCAGTTGCTTGCTGGTCACAGTTTCTTGCAAGGCGCCATGGTGATCCGGCTGCGCTGCCTCATCCAGAGCGTCCCCCACCAGATAGAAGGGCTCCTCCAGCAGCCGTTCGGCACACAGCCCATGGCCAGGCGGCAGGCGGCCGGCGCAGATCCCGAGCAGGGCATCCCCGCCGCGCACCCGGGCCAGAATGACCGGGGTGTGGTGGGTAGAGAGGGCAATGTGGGGATCCCGTTCAAGGTAGGCGTGCATGAAGCGGGCGAGGTAGCCCGCCAGCAGGGTTTCGGAGCAGGCGATGGACAGAGGGGTCTGATCCGTGAGGATCTGGCTGTCCGCCAGCACCCCCTTCATTTCGGCGAGGCTCGGGGCTACCCGGGCGAGCAGCTCACGGGCCTGGGGAGTGAGGCGGATATGACGGCCATCCGGCTCGATGAGCTTCTTGCCAAGGCGCTGCTCCAGCTGGGCGATGCGCTTGCTGACCGCCGACTGACTGATATAGAGGCGGCTTGCAACCTTGGCCATGGTGCCCTCGCTTGCCAGCAGGCAGAGTGTCTCCAGCCCTTCCAGTAACATGCGTCCTCCCTCCTCGTGTGTTGGACGCGGTTACCTTAGGGGCTGGTGGCATCAGGGGCAAGTACCGTTTGCGGCCCTTGATAGCGGCCAGCGCCACGCCTTGACGGGGGGCGCGAAGATCACCAGGTTGCCGATGAGGCTCACCACCACGCCGACGATGGAGACCGTCTGCCAGACAAAGCCTTCATAGAAGGTGGAGAGGGTGAGGGCCACCAGGGGGAAGAGCACGGTGGCGTAGGCCGCCTTGCTGGCACCGATGCGCCCCACCAGGGTGAGGTAGGCGGTGAAGGCGATGACGGAGCCGAAGATGGCCAGATAGACCATGGCGGCGAGGTAGCGCGGGTCGGTGGGCAGGGTGAGTGACTGACCGAGTACCGTGACCCAGCCCAGCAGCAGCGCCACGCCGTAGACCATGCCCCAGGGTACCATCTGCAGCACGTGATAGCCCTGGCGCTGTCCCCGGGCGGAGACCAGGTTGCCCAGGGAGAAGCAAAGGGTGCCGGCGCAGGCAAAGAGCAAGCCCTTCCAGCCGTTTGCACCCAGTTGCGCATCCGCCAGCACCGGCCAGAAGAGCAGCAGGGTGCCAAGCAGCCCCAGCAACGATCCTTGCAGCCAGCGCAGGCCCGGCCGTTTACCCTCGAACAGCCAGAGATTGAGGCCGTTGAAGATGCTGGCGCTGGCGAAAATCACCGCCGACAGGCCGCTCGGAATATAGAGGGTGGCGTGGTAGAAACAGAGGAAGTTGGTGGAAAAGAGCAACGCGCCGAGCAGGGCAGCATATCGCTGGCCCGCCCAGGGCAGGCGTGGAAACTTGCCGCTCACCGTGAGCAGGGCAAACAGGGCCAGGGCCGCCAGGGCGAAACGATAGAGCACCGAGACCTCGATGGGGATGGGGCCGAGCTGCCAGGCGATGGCAATCCAGGTGCTGCCCCAGATGAGGACGGTGGAAACATAGAGCATCAGATTCATGGTGTGATCCCATCAAGAGAAGATGATGTGATCAGCATGAACCGGGAGGCGGGGGGCCGGCTTGCACCATCTTGCGGTTTTTTCAACGGAGGCGCAGCCTTTGACCATGAGGCGCGATAAGATGGCGACAGGAAAGGGGCGGCAAGTGCCAGAGAGGGACGCAAGCGTGCAGCATGCCATGCAGCAGACAAGACAGGCAGGGGTCTTTGATGCCCTGGTGAGCACCGGTGCCAGGCTGGAGGACTCCTGCTGGCTGGAGCCCGGGCTCGGGGTGGCGAGCTGGTGCAACCGCTACGATCAGACCCGCTACCACAAGCCGGGCAACCACACCATCAGCGTCTACCTGCAGGGGGGCGAGCAGACCGAGCGGCTGGACGGCCCCGGTGGCCATGGCGGTGCCGGCAAGGTGTGCATCATGCCGGATCACCACAGGTCCGAGTGGCTGGTGCGCGAGGAGTTTCGCTTCTTCCACCTCTACTTCACCCCCGCCCACTTCACCCGTATCGCCGAGCAGGCGTGTGACAAGGAGGGGCGTCATCTGCAACTGGAAGACAAGACCTTCATCGACGATCCCCAGGCGGCGGCCCTGGTGCAGGGGCAATTGATGAAGCTGGACTGGCAGCACGGCATCGATCGCATGGCGCTCTCCCACGGTGCCTGGATGCTGATGCTGCACGCCTATCGCCATCACACCCGCGAGGCCCCGGCGCTGCCGGAAGTGCGCGGCGGCCTGGCCCCGGCCGTGGTGCGCCGGGTGCAGGAGTATCTGCAGGCTCACCTGGCCGAGCCGGTCACCCTGGGAGAGCTCGCCCGGGAGGCGGGTCTGAGCGAATACCACTTCGCCCGGATGTTCGGGCAGAGCCTGGGCTGTCCGCCTCACCGCTACCTGCTCGGGCTGCGGCTCAAGCGGGCCAAGCAGTTGCTGGCGGGAAGCGAGCCTCTGGCCAGCATCGCCGCCCAGTGCGGCTTCTCCTCCCAGGCCCATTTTGGTAACCGTTTTCGGGAGGCGTTCGGCCTGAGCCCGGGCCAGTGGCGGGCCCAGTTGTCATTCTCCTGTCACAGATAACCCTGAGACTCTGGACAAAAGAGGTGTACCCTCTGTCTCTTGTCCATTGAAAGGAATGCCCATTGAATCATCGCAAACGTCAGACCCGTACTCGCCATCTCTGGTTCAACCACTGGAATGCCCCCCTCTATCGCGCCACCCAGCCGACGCCGCCCGAACCGCTCGTTCCTCACAGTTCCCGCTGAAAACGCCGTAACCCGATAGGATTTTTCCGGCAACTTTGCCACTATTGCGCCATCAGGATGGACTGGATATGGCCGCATGTTTCTGGAACGCATTGAAGTCAAAGGTTTTCGCGGAATAAATCGCCTCTCCCTCGGGCTGGACAACACCACTGTGCTCATCGGCGAAAACGCCTGGGGCAAATCCAGCCTGCTGCGGGCCCTCTGGTGCCTGCTGGGGGATGCCGAGCCCTATCAATTTGGTCAGGATGATTTTCACCGGCCCGAAGATCCCGAGCTCGAACCCTCGCGCACGCTGCAACTAGTGCTCACCTTCAGCGAGTATCGTCCCCAGATGTGCCAGCACTCCCGCCGTCTGGCCCGCCTCGGGGCGGCCTGGATCCCCCACAAGGACAAGTTCCACCGGGTGCATTATCGTGCCAGTGCCGAGTTGCAGGACGATGGCAGCGTGCTCACCACCCACGACTTTCTCGACGGTATCGGCAAGAGCCTGGCCATCGACAACAATGAAGCGCTGGTGCGTCTGCTCATTACCATGAACCCGGTGTTCAGGCTGCGGGATGCCCGTACCGCCCGGGAGGGCATCGAGCGGCTGCCCTGGGGGGATCTGTGCGAGCAGCGGCTGGACGAGCTGGCCGGCAAGCTCACCGACGAGCCCCAGCGCATCGGCGAGCCTGAACTCAAGGAGGCGCTGCAGGCGGTGCAGCAGTTGATGGAGCACTACTTCAGCGCCCTGGCGCCCATCAAGCACAAGCCTCGCAGCCAGCGGGATATCGTCAATCGCCCCATGACCCTGCGCAATCCCGGCAACCTGCAGGTGCTGCTGCGCAATGCGGACAACCGGGCGCTGCAACTGGCCATGGCGGGCATGGCGGCCATGCTGCTCCACGCCCGGGGCAACCGGGAGCTGGAGGAGGGGGCCAGACCCATACTGATGCTGGAAGACCCCGAGAGCCGCCTGCATCCTACCATGCTGGCCCTGGCCTGGGGTCTGCTGGAGCAGTTGCCCGGCCAGAAGCTGCTCACCACCAACTCGGGGGACCTGCTCTCCTCCTTGCCCCTCAATCAGGTGCGCCGTCTGGTGCGCCGCCAGCAGGACATCCTCTGCCATCAGTTGGGAGGGGAGCGCTACAGCAGCGACGATCTGCGCAAGATTGCCTTCCATGTGCGCATCAACAGGCCCATGTCGATGTTTGCCCGCTGCTGGCTGCTGGTGGAAGGGGAGACCGAGATCTGGCTGCTCTCGGAGCTGGCCCAGATCTGCGGCTACAGCCTGCGGGCGGAGGGGGTGCGCATCATCGAGTTCGCCCAGTGCGGCCAGGCTCCCCTCATCAAGGTGGCCCGGGACTTTGGCATAGAGTGGCACCTGCTCACCGACGGTGACGAGGCGGGCGCCAAGTATGCAAGCTCCGCCCGCTCCCTGCTCAAGGGGGAGCGCGAGCGGGATCGGCTGACCCAGTTGCCGGCGGCAGACATAGAGCACTACCTCTACCAGAACGGGTTCGAGGGGGTGTTCCGGCGCGAGGCGGGGGTCGGGGGGCGCTCCACCCTCAACGCCGGGCGCATCATCGCCAAGGCGATCCACCATCGCAGCAAGCCAGGCATGGCTCTGGCGGTGGTGGAGGAGGCGGAGCGCCTCGGCAGCGAGCACATTCCCCCTGTGCTCAAGCAGATGTTTGCCCGGGTGGTCGCCCTTGCCCGGGGACAAAGCTGACTGGCGACGTTGGGAAGACGGGGGGAGTTTGGATATACTCCCTGCCTCTTGTCCTTCCTTACCCTGTGATGGGTGCACCCGCACCCGGATTGCTGCCGGAGACCCTATGTTCGTCCAACTTCCTTTTTGGCTCTTTCCCCTGACCGGTCTGATGGCCCTGGGAGCCCTGATCGCCGTGGGGCTCGTCCTGTGGCGCGGGGATCTCTGCCCGGGCCAGCGCTCGCGGATCACTACCCAGCTCTTCTCGGTCTGGGTGATCACCGGGCTCTCCCTGATGCTGGCGGTGGAGGCCAAGGTTGCGGGCTGGCTCATCTGGAGCGGGGGGGCCGCCCTGGTGCTCGGTATCGTGCTCTCCCTGGTCCAGTCTCGCCTGGAGGGCAAGCGCGCCATCCCCGCCACCCTGCTGTGGTTGCCCGCCATGCCGCTCGCCCTCTACGGGCTGGGTCTGATGCAGATCCAGGGCTGGCTAGGCGGCCTGCTGCAGATGGTGCTGCTGGGGTCGGCCTTTGCCCACCTGATGCTGCTACGTGCCCGCCACCGCCTGCAAGCCTTCAATCTGCTGCTGCCCCTGGCGGGGCTGGTCTCCGCCATCCTGAGTCTTATCTGGCTGGCCGTGCTGGTGGGTTGGCAGGGGAGTAGCGCCGGGCTCGACCCGCTGATCCCCGGGGTAGTGACCCAGGCCGGCCTGCTGGTCGCAGCCCTGCTGCTCTGGTTCAGCCCCATCTACCGTCAGCAGGAGACGGCCCCCGTGGTGGTCTCCGTGACCCTGTGCGGCCTCATCATCGCCCAGATTGCGGCGACCAGCGTGTTGCTCCAGCTCGCCTGATCCCGGCGCATCCTCCCGCCCGCACCTTGTCGTGCGGGCTTTTTTTATGGCAGAGAGGGGCAAGGCGGGGAGGGGCCTGAGGGGCGAGAGATCGCTAGCTGCCTGAAAAAACTGCGATTTGTTGCAAAAGAGCGCAGTATGTGACGGTTTAATCCCCGAATAAACTTTTTTTAGGATATTTACTTGCAATCTCAGCGTTGGCGCCTATTATGGGCGACCTCGGACGCGGGGTGGAGCAGCTCGGTAGCTCGTCGGGCTCATAACCCGAAGGTCGTCGGTTCAAATCCGGCCCCCGCAACCAACTATTTGTGTTCATGGCAAGCGCTAGCGCCTGCGGTGGAAACGAAGACAGCAAGAAGCAACTGCTCTGCTTTTTGTGGTGGCAATACAATTCGGACGCGGGGTGGAGCAGCTCGGTAGCTCGTCGGGCTCATAACCCGAAGGTCGTCGGTTCAAATCCGGCCCCCGCAACCAACCATTTGTGTCCATGGCAAGCGCATAGCGCTGCGGTGGAGACGAAGACAGCAAGAAGCAACTGCTCTGCTTTTTGTGGTGGCAATGCAATTCGGACGCGGGGTGGAGCAGCTCGGTAGCTCGTCGGGCTCATAACCCGAAGGTCGTCGGTTCAAATCCGGCCCCCGCAACCAACTTCTGACTGCTTTTCTTCTGCATTACCTCTCTGATCCCCTCCAGCATCTGTTGCTTACACACAATAATGTGTGTTTTTCCGATCCCTCTCGCCATTTGTTCGGTATCATCCTGCTTTCTGTTCATGGATGAGGCCGCACCCTGTGATGACCCCTTTTAGCTATTCTTCTCCCCAAATCACGATGCAGAACACCTCCCTCGCCGAGGTAATGGCAGGGCCGACTGCCGTCAAACTCCTGCTCATTGCCGACTCAGCGCGCGATACCCTGCTGGCGACGCCTCCCTTTGCCGCCGTGGCAACCCAGATAGCCCTGGGTCAGAAGGCCCCCTATTCCCTCGACGACAGTCAGGGGCTGCAACGGGTGATCTTCATGGATGCCCGCCCGGCCCTGGATCATCGGCTCTACAAGCAGGTGCGCAGCTGGGTGGGCTCGCTGGCGGGCCTCAAGGCGACGCACCTGGCGCTCCATCTGGAGGGCTTTGACGATGAGCACCGCGCGCAACTGGCAAGGGTGGTGCTTGCCTGCCTGCTCGCCGCCGATGTGACCCTGCCGACCCAGAAACGGAGTGAGGCGACAAGACCGGGTTATCAGCAGTTGCAACTTTCCCCCCCTTGCGAGCTGGACATGACCCGCCTGAGCGCAGAAGCCGAAGGCAACGGTCTGGCTCGCCACCTGGCAGTGCTGCCAGCGTCCGAGCTCAATGCCCGTCATTACCGGGCCTATGCCCGGGAGCTGGCGCAGCAGGAGGGGTGGCAGTGGCAGGAGTTTGATGAGACGACCCTGGCACAGAAGGGGGCTGGCGCCTTCCTGGCGGTGGCCCGTGGTTCGGCGGACGGTCAGGCCGCCATCGTCAGGCTCAGTTACTGTCCGGCCAACCCGGTGCGCCGCGTCGCGCTGGTGGGCAAGGGGATCTGCCACGACTCCGGTGGCTACAACCTGAAAGTCGGTGGCAGCATGTATGGCATGCACCTGGACATGGGGGGCAGCGCGGTGGCCCTTGGCACGCTGCTGGCCATCAGCCGGGCGAAACTCCCCATTGAGGTGCACTGCTGGCTCGCCATCGCCGAGAACCACATCGGCCCGCAGGCCTTCCGGCCCGGTGAGGTGGTGACCGCCCTCAACGGCACCACCATCGAAGTGGTGGACACCGACGCCGAGGGGCGCATGGTGCTGGCGGATGCCCTGACCCTGGCGGCCGGGGACAAACCCGACTTGCTGATCGACTACGCCACCCTGACTGGCGCCTGCAAACGGGCGCTCGGCAGCCGTTACAGCGGCGCCTTCACCAACCGCCCCGAGTGGCTCACCACTCTGATAGCGCTGGGACAGCAGAGCGGGGAGCGAGTCTGGCCCTTCCCCCTGGACGAGGATTACGATGACAACCTCGATAGCGAGTGGGCCGATCTGTTACAGTGCGCGCCGGGCGCCTCCCCGGATCACATCGATGCCGCCCGTTTTCTCACGCGCTTCGTGCCCGCCGAGCTTCCCTGGTTGCACCTCGACCTGAGTGGTTTTCGCAACAAGGGGGGCAATGGCGTGGTGGGCAGCGAGGTAACCGGCTTTGGTGTCAGGCTGACCCTGACCCTGCTCGACAGCCCTCTGGGGATGGGTGCGCCCGACGCATGACAACGTGGCCAAGCACAATCAATAAGGACAAGCGTGAAACAAGCAAGCTATGACTGGGTGCTGTTCGATCTGGACGAAACCCTGCTCGATTTTCCGGTCGCCAGGGCGCTGGAGCGGACCCTGCAGATCTACGGCGTGGCGCCGACTCCCCCCAAGATGGCGGAGTACCATGCCCTCAACCAGCGGCTCTGGCAGCAGTACAACTCAGGGGAGATTGACGCCACCCACCTGCAGCAGACCCGTTTTTCGCTCTTTGCCGAGCAGGTCAACGTGGCGCCCATGGCGATGAACGAGACCTTCCTGCAGCAGATCATCGCCCTGAGCGTGCCGCTGGAGGGGGTGGAGGAGACCCTGCAGGCCCTGAAGCGCAAGGTCAGAATGGGGATCATCACCAACGGCTTCAGCCTGCCCCAGCGCGGGCGCCTCGACAAACTGGGCTGGAACAGCTGGTTTGAGCCTCTCGTTATCTCTGACGAGGTGCAAGTGACCAAGCCGGCGGCGGCCATCTTCCAGCATGCCCTGGCGCAGATGGGTCAGCCGAGCCCGGCGCGGGTGTTGATGGTGGGGGACAATCCCAAGACCGACATCGCCGGTGCCGCCGCCCAGGGGCTTGCCACCTGCTGGTACAACCCGGGACGGGAAACAGGTCCGTGCGAGGCGACCCACGAGATCCACCACTTCGCCCATCTCTGCGCGATTGTGCTGGGAGAGTAGGTCCCCATGTCCGCAAGGATGTAAAAAAACAAGGCAGCCCATGGGCTGCCTTGTTTGCATCCGGCGTCTGCTAGCGGCCGAGGCGGGCGAGCAGCCAGGCCTCCAGCAAGGCCACTCCGGGGGCCAGCACGGCTTCGTCGAAGTCGAACTCCGGATGATGGTGGGGGGCCGCGAGGTTGGCTCCCAGGATGAGATAGGCGGCCTCGCCGCCGTGCTGCTGTACCCGCTCGATGAGGAAACCGGCATCCTCGCTGGCCCCGAAGCGGCGGGTGTGGATGGTATCAAGGGAGATCCCCTGTGCGAGAGGCACGATTTCCTCGATGAGGGCTGGGCTGTTCTCGATGCCGATCGCTTCCCCCTGTTTGCGAATGTGGTAGGTCGCGCCCTGCATCAGGGCCGCCCCCTCCACAATCTGCTGCACCTGATTGAACATGTAGTCGTTGAGGGCCGGCGTCGCGCCACGGGTCTCCCCCATCAGGCGGGCATGGCCCGGGATGACGTTGCGTCCACTGCCGCCGTTGAGCTGCCCCACGTTGATGCGGGTCATGCCGTCCCGATGGCGGGGAATGCCGAGCATGGCGGTGGTGGCCATGCAGGCCGCCGCCAGGGCATTGTGGCCCGCGTTGGGCTCGAGCCCCGCATGGGCGGCTTGCCCCATGAACTCCACGTCGAATTTGGTTGAACAGAGAAACTCGGTGGGGTTGACCACCAGCTCACCACTGCTCGCGTGAATGCCGATGTGCAGTGCCAGCAGGGCGTCCACGTCGTCGAGCTGCCCCCCTGCCGCCAGCGCCTTGCCGCCTCGGCAGCCCTCTTCAGCCGGCTGGAAGAGGAGCTTGATGCGGCCAGTGAGGCGATCGGCGAGGGCCGCGATCCGCTCGGCCAGCACCAGCCCGATGGCGGTGTGGCCATCGTGGGCACAGGCGTGCATCCAGCCCGGGTTGGCGGAGTGCCAGCCTCCCTGGCCGGGCAGGTGTGACGCCTCCTGGCTCTCTTCGACCTCCACCGCATCGATATCGAAGCGAAACGCCAGGGTGGGGCCGGGCCGCCCGCTCTCCCAGAGTCCCATCACGCCGGTGAGTGCGTCGATCCGCGTCAGCCACTCCGGATGCGCCCCCTGGTGCAGGGCACGGGCCTTCTGGGCCTCGACGTCTATTTCCCGTCCCATGATGAGGGTGCTGGCGAGCAGTTGATCCCCCAGCATGATGGAGAAACCGAGTTCACTGAGGTGTTGGGCGATGAGGGTGGTGGTGCGAAATTCACACCAGGCGGCTTCGGGGTGACGATGAAGGTCGCGGCGCCAGTGGCGCAAGGCATCCTGAGTCATGGTGGTTCCTGCGTGGCAAATCCAGCGGCCATTGTGACGGGCAGGGGGGCAAGAGTAAATCCCGCAGGGGGAGATGCGACAAGGGGAGCCCGGGCTCCCCTTGAAAGATGGCATGGATGTCGACGAGGTCGTTTTGTGTGCGCAGATCGCACTCAATGATGGCTTGGCATCATCCTTTGCCAGAGCACGTCAAAAACCCATGTTGCAGTCTGTTTTTTGAACCGCCCTTCTGGTGCAGAGGTGGCAGATGGCTGATTGACCGACTTAGAGCTGTGCCAGCGACGGCATGGAGACGGCAACCAGAGTGAAAAACACGGTGAAAACGGCGGTAACTACGAACTCTTTCATGATTTTATCTCCCTTGGTTGGCTCATGATGGAACCAAGATACCACAACAGAACGATAAAACAACGAAAAATGTAATTATGAGGCAAAAATGGTTTGGTGGTGAAATATGGCCGCATTTTCCCAAGTTTAAGGGCGTTTTTTGTCCTGGGAAGGGTTTCATAGTGATATCAGTGAAAGCGGATACATATAAAGTCTTTAAATACATTGAGTTATGTTGTTCTTGTGGCTTTCTTCTTGGTGGCTCCAATTGGGTTTTTTGTGGTGATCTCCATTTTTCATCAGCAAAATGGCCTGCGGGATGCGCCGATTGATGTCGTCCTAGGGAGGTTGGTGGTTGTCAGCCAGGTTTTGTCATCCCATGTCATGTTTTCTCACAACTTGTTTCCCAACCCCAGTCTGCAAGGCTGTTGCCAGCCAGGGTTATCCGATGAAGGCTCAATTTTCTGCTCATCCCAAACAGGATGGGAGCAAAAAGAGTACGAAAAAACGACAAAACGGCCGCCAAAGGAGCATGGAAGGAAAGGGGGAAGGCGGGAAAATGGAGGTTCGATCTTCATGGGGCCTTGGGTGGTCGGAAGCCCCGTTTTTCGCTGTTTTCTTGGGGGGACGAGCCACTGGGCCCGCGCGCAGGGGAAGCGGGAGAGATCGTCGGCCCACCCGGGTGGCTATATGGCGCCAGTGTGATGGGATGAAGGGCAGGGGAGGCCTGGCGCAGGGCCGTGGCACTGCGGCACCAAGGCCTTTATCCAGACCCGTCGCGAACAAGGTGAGCAAGCAGAAAAGCGGGGGAAAGAAGTAAAGGAGAAGGTCGTGGGGTCAGAGGCTCAGGGCCGCCGGGCAAGGGGTAAGACATGGCGACAGTGGCCAGTGGATAGTCGGGCCCCCGCAGGGGGAGGAGGGGGTGAGGAGCCCGCATAAAAAAACCCTCCAGAGGAGGGTTTTTTGTCAGACCACAGCCCTTAGAACAGGGTGGTGGAGAGATCGTACAGCTCCTGGTTGAACGGGCGCTTCAGGTTCTCGATGCAGTCGATGATGTCGTGGTGCACCATCTCGTTGCCCTGAATGCCGACGCAGCGGCCACCCTGGCCCGCCAGCAGTTGCTCGACGGCGAAGGCACCCATGCGGCTGGACATGATACGGTCACGGGCAGTGGGAGAACCGCCACGCTGGATGTGACCCAGGATGGTGGCGCGGGTTTCGCGGCCGGTCATGGCCTCGATGTCTTTTGCCAGGGCGTTGACGTCGGTGACGTGCTCGCAGATGGTGATGATGGCGTGCTTCTTGCCCTTGGCTTCCCCTTCCTTGATCTGTTGCAGCAGCTTCTCCTTGTCGAAGGCCACTTCCGGCACGATCACGTACTCGGCACCACCGGCAACAGCGGCAGACATGGCCAGATCGCCGCAGTGGCGGCCCATGATCTCGACCACGGAGATGCGGTGGTGGGAGCTGCAGGTGTCGCGCAGGCGGTCGATGGCGTCCACGACCACGTTCAGAGCGGTGTCAAAGCCGATGGTGAAGTCGGTACCGGCGATATCGTTGTCGATGGTGCCCGGCAGGCCGATGCAGGGGAAGCCCTCTTCGGTCAGCTTCTTGGCACCCATGTAGGAGCCGTCACCGCCGATGACCACTAGGGCGTCGATGCCGTGTTTCTTCAGGTTTTCGACCGCTTCGGCACGGACTTTCGGATCCTTGAAGGCGGGGAAACGGGCGGAGCCCAGGAAAGTACCGCCACGGTTCACGACGTCGGAGACGCTGTGACGCTCGAGCTTGACGATACGGTCCTGGTGCAGACCGAGGTAGCCATCATAGATGCCGTAAACTTCCAGGCCATGATGCAGACCGGCGCGCACCACGGCGCGGATGGCTGCGTTCATACCCGGTGCGTCACCACCACTGGTCAAAACACCAATACGTTTGATTTGTTTGGTCATGAGTGCCTCTGGATCTGAGTTGTCGAAAATCAAGATTCTGAAAAATACGGCTGGCCGCTTTTACTATATCGGCTTTCCTATGGCGAGAGGGTCCATAGGAAAGCGATATGCAAAGAGGGGCGGGGCCCCTCTTTGCTTGGCGCTTACTTGGCGGCGCCAGCGATGATCTGGGAGAAGTCGTCCACTTTCAGGGACGCGCCACCCACCAAGCCACCGTCGATGTCCGGCTGGCCGAACAGGTCGGCAGCGGTGGCGCCAGTCACGGAGCCGCCGTACAGGATCTGTACCTTGGCAGCCACGGCTGCATCAAAACCGGCCAGGTATTGACGGATGTGAGCATGCACGGATTGTGCGATCTCCGGGGTGGCGGTCTTGCCGGTGCCGATGGCCCATACCGGCTCGTAAGCGATGACGGCGTTCTCGAAGGAGGCGATGCCGCAGCGATCGATCACGGCCTTGAGCTGGGTCTCGACCACCTGGTTGGTGGTACCGGCTTCGAACTGGGCCAGGGTTTCACCGATGCACAGCACGGGGATCAGGCCGCCCTTCTGGATGGCTTCGTACTTGGCAGCCACCACGTCGTCGGTCTCTGCGTGCAGGGTACGACGCTCGCTGTGGCCGACCAGGGAGTAGGTGCAGCCGAAGGCTTTGAGCATGGAGGGGGCGTTTTCGCCGGTGAAGGCGCCGGACTCGTGAACGTCGGCGTTCTGGGCACCGTAGGCGATCTTGCTGCCAGCGGTCAGCTGTTCAACCAGACCCAAAAAGATAACCGGCGGGAAGACGGCCACTTGCACGGAAGGATGAGCGGCAGCGGCCGGGGTCAGTCCTTTGATCAGGGCTTCTACAGAAGCCTTGGTGCCGTTCAGTTTCCAGTTACCCATTACCAGGTGCTGTCTCATCTTCTATATCTCCTAGGCATTTGATTGCGCAACATTATATGAATTGAACCGAGCCCAAGATAGCTGACCCGGCGGCAAATGACGTAATTTTTTTTCGCTTTCCTGATCCAAATCAGGAATGCAAGGCGCGATTGCTCACTCGGTGACCTGCCCACGCAAACGGGCCCACCATACCCCAATCCACTCGTGAATGGCAGCCTCGGAATACATCAGATAACGCCCCTTGGGGAGGTAGCTGTAGAGGGGTTGTGGCTCCTGACTCTGCTTGGCGGTGTAATCGGTGGGAGCCGGCACCGCATCGAGTCCCTGACTGCGATAGAGGGCCATGGCCCGGGGCAGGTGGGTGGCCGAACTCACCAGCGCCACCCGCTTGCCGTTGAGGTGGGCGGCGATGCTGACCGCCTCGTCATGGGTGTCTTTGTTGTTTTCAAACAACGTCATGCGCGCACGCGGGATGCCAAGGCTTGCCGCCATGCGGGCGTTGACCTCGGCGTTCGACAGGGGATCCCCGGCCACGGCACCGGAGAAGACCAGCTCGGCCTCTGGATAGGCCAGGGCCAGGCGAACCCCTTCCAGGGTGCGCGCCAGGGAGATGTTGTTTTGCCAGGCGCGCTCTGGGATGGCCGGATCGCTCACATGACCGTTGCCCAGCACGACGATGGCCTGGATGTCAGGATGCTGGCTCACCTCGAAGGGGGGATAGGTCTGCTCCAGGCTGCGGGCCAGCTCGTAGCTCACCGGCCGCGTCCCCATCAGGGCAATGATCACCAAGGAGAGGGTCGCCAGCAGTCTGCCGCTTTTTTGAAAGCGGGTGAACCAGAGCAGCACGAGCGCCAGCACTAACAAGGAGAGAGAAAAGGGGAGCGGCATCAGCAGATGGCCCAGCCATTTCTTGATGACAAAGAAGTTGAGCTCGAACACGACAGACACGTCCTTGAGTTTTCAGCAAATTCGGGATGTGACAGAATACCCCTCTTTTTTCCTGTGGCCCAATCCTGTGTGGTTCCTCCTGCGGCCCTCATGGCGGGGCGGTCGAAGATGAGTGTGTCTTGAAGCAAGATCAGAGTTTTGACGGGCGCGCGGACAAGTTCGCTCGCAACATTTACGACTCCACCAAGGGGCGCATTCGCACCACCATTGTCTGGAGTGACATCGAAGCCTGCCTGGCGCGCCTGGGCAACCGGCCGCTGCGCATCCTGGATGCCGGCGGCGGCTTTGGCTACTTCGCCCAGAAACTGGCGGCCATGGGCCATCAGGTGGAGCTGTGCGATTTGTCGGCAGAAATGCTGGATCTGGCCCGGGAGCAGATCGCCCAGAAGGGCTTGGAAGACAGAATTCGTCTCATCCATTGCCCCATTCAGGATCTCAAGCACCAGGTGACCGGCACCTTCGATCTGGTGCTCTGTCACGCGGTACTGGAGTGGCTCGCCGAGCCGCGCCAGACCTTGCTGGGTCTGTTCCCTTTCGTCAAGGCAGGGGGCATACTGTCGCTGCTTTTTTACAATCGTCACGGCCTCCTGTTCCAGAGCCTGGTGGTGGGTAATTTCGACTATGTGCGCCTGGGCCTTCGCAAGAAACGCCAGACAGCCCTGACACCCACCAATCCCCAGTTGCCGGAGCAGGTCTATGACTGGATAGGCCGGGGGGGATTGCGAATCATCGGCAAGACCGGGGTGCGCGTCATCCACGACTACATGCGCCACAAGCAGGATCAGGTCGAGAAGTTCGAGGACCTGCTGGCCATGGAGCAGCAATATTGCCGCCAGGAGCCCTTTGTTTCCCTGGGGCGCTACATCCATGTGATGGCCCAGAAACCGGCCGGTTGAGACACACCGGGGTGAATACGATGCGGGATCCAGCCGCCGGGGCGCCACCGACCCCGGCCTATATCACCACGGCGGGCGAAGACCTGCCGACTATAACAACGAGATGATAACGTCATGATGAGTACATCCCGTACCCTGCCAGAGACGGTGGGATGGGTCAGACAGGAGGGGTTGGCGCTGAACCTCCCCACCGACAGGCTGGCCTTTCTGATAGCGATCAAGACGCTCTCCGAGGACGAGTCTGATCTCTCTGAGGCCGCGCTGCACGATGCCTTTGGCTATGTCAGCAGTGCCTTCGGCCAGATGGACGAGACCCTCACCGGTCGCGCCAACAACGCCATCAACGATCTCATTCGTCAGCAACTGCTGTCGCGTTTCACCACCGACATGGTGGCGGGGGAGAGCCTCTACCGCCTGTCGCGCCTTGGCATGAGCATCGTCGATTTCTTCATGGATCAGCGCCAGGTGGACTCCATCAAGCTCTCCATCCTGCTCGAGCACCTGGCGGCCGAGCTCGACACCGCCCGCAAGGCGGCGCTCGAGACCAACACCCGGGAGCAGTGGGACGCCGAGGTGCTGCCGCGTCTCTCCTTCTCCCTGGAAGAGACGCTCGGGCGCATCGATCTCACCCAGCGCGCCATGGACGAGCAGCAAAACCAGGTCAAGAGCGAGATCGCGGCCCTGCTGACCCAGAACTGGGTCGATGCCATCCACAGCTGCGAGAAGCTCCTGCACGAGACCGGCCAGACCCTGCGCGAGTTGCAGGACACCCTGGACGCCGCCGGCCACCGCCTGCAGGCGGGGCTGCTCAACATTCAGGAAGCGGCCCAGGGGCGCGATGATCTGTTCCACGTCGAGGAGCTGACCCACGCCCTGCAGGGGCGTCTGGATGTCATCACCGCCTGGGGCCAGCAGTGCATCGAGCTCTGGTCCCGTTATGACAGGCACGTCCACAAGTTCATCCGCAACGCCATCGACATGGACAAGAACCGCGCCTTCAGCCAGCGGCTGCGGGAATCCATCCGCAACTTCGAGCAGCACAGCTGGTTGTTGCGGGTGGCCGAAGAGCCCCGTTTGCTGGAGCTGCGGGATGAAACCATCGCCATCCACGACGAGGAGGTGACCGGCGAGGTGCCCCTCGAGATGGAGTACGTAGAGATGGTGGACATCAACCAGGAGCTGGCGGAGCGCATCGAGCGCTACCTGGCCCGCTATCCGGAGCAGGGAGATCGGCTGGATCTTGCCGACGTGCTGCGGGAATACCTGCTGGACTACCCGGCCCATGCCCACTTCGACGTGGCGCGCCTCCTGATCGATCAGGCCGTGCGTCTCGGCCATGCCAGCGGTGAGCGCGAGCACCACCGCCAACCCGCATGGAAACCCATCAACCAAGCTGGATCCAAGGTTCAGGCCTATGTCATCGATCAATACTGAATTCCCCTTGCCCCTGCGCCTCGCAGAGGCCATCGCCAACCCCTTGTTTCCGCGCATCGACACCGCCCTGCGCTCCGGTCGCCACATCAGTGCCGACGAATTCGAGCAGCACTCTGCCCTGGTGGAGTACCACCAGGAGCTGGAGATCTTCTACGGCCGCTATCAGGTGGAACTCATCAAGGCGCCGGAAGGCTTCTTCTACCTGCGTCCGCGCCCGAGCGCCGACATCGGTACAACAGTGTTATCTGAGCTCGATATGCTGGTGGGCAAGGTGCTCTGCTACCTGTTCCTGAGCCCGGACAGGCTCGCCTCTGAAGGGGTGTTCGCCATGGGAGAGCTGCAAGAAGAGGTGCTGAGTCTGGCGGACGAGAAGCAACTGCTGCGCATGGTCAACAGCCGCTCCGGCGGCACGGATCTGGACAAGAAGAAGCTCCTCGAGAAAATCCGCACCTCCATGCGTCGCCTCAAGCGCCTCGGGATGATCACCCCCCTTGGCAACAGCGACAAATTCCGGGTCAACGAGTCCGTGTTCCGCTTCGCCGCCGATGTGCGCTCCGACGAGGATCCCCGCGCGGTGCAACTGCGGATGATCCAGGAAGGGGAGGCCATTTTCCACGACGACGAGATGCCGAGCAGCGATTCCCTGTTCGAGGATATCGAAGAGGATCTGGACGAAGAGCAGCTGGAGCTGGAGGTGGAAGATGATCTGCAACGTTAATGTGCCGGCACTGATGGTGTCTGCCGGTTTGATGGAGAGTGTGGCGTGAGAGGCAAATTCAAATCCCTGACCATGGTCAACTGGAACGGCTTCTTTGCCCGCACCTTCGATCTCGACCAGCTGGTCACGACCCTGTCCGGCGGTAACGGCGCGGGCAAGTCCACCACCATGGCGGCCTTTATCGCGGCCCTCATTCCCGACCAGTCACTGCTCCATTTCCGTAACACCACGGAGGCGGGCTCCTCCAGCGCGTCCCGCGACAAGGGGCTCTACGGCAAGCTGCAGCGTGGCCACTGCTATTCGCTGCTGGAAGTGATGAACAGCCGCGAGCAGCGGATCTGGGTCGGTGTGCACCTCGAACAGGTGGCCAACCGTGACAACAAGGTCAACATCACTCCGTTCGCCCTGGTGGATGTGCCCGAACACCTGGCGCCCACGGATCTGCTGCTGGAGAAGCTCGACGACGGCAAGGGTCGGGTACGTGCCTTCGCTGATCTGAAGGGGGCGGCAGCGGAGCTCGGCGCCATCAAGGTCGCCAAGTTCAATACGGTGACCGATTATCACAACTTCATGTTCGAGTTCGGCATCACCCCGAAGAAACTGCGGGATCAAAAGGATCGCGGCAAGTTCTATCGCCTGATCGAAGCTTCCCTCTACGGCGGTATCTCGTCTTCCATCAGCCGCTCCTTGCGTGAATACCTGCTGCCGGAGAACTCCGGGGTACGCAAGGCGTTCCAGGACATGGAGGCGGCCATCTACGAGAACCGCCGCACCCTGGAAGCCATCAAGGAGACCCAAGGTCAGCGGGATCTCTTCAAGAACCTGATCACCGAGACCACCCACTATGTGGCCGCGGAGTATGTGCGGGGCGCCGCCGAGAAGAGCCGTCTCTCCGAGCTGGCCCTCAAGGCACGCTCTGAGCTCGCCGGCAAACGCCGTCTGCTGGCCGAGGAGAAGCAGCGCGCCATCTATCTGGCGGACGAGGTGGATCAGCTCACCAACCGCGAGAAGCTCCTGACCGACGAGCTGGAGTCCGCCGCCGAGCACCTGGCCAAGGTGATGGCGGCCGTGGCCCTGCAAAAGAAGATTGCCCTCTATCGCGCCGATCTGGCGGAGCTCAACGACAAGCTCGAGCAGCAGCAGGCGGTGGTGGAAGAGATCCACGGCCAGTTGCTGGAAGTGGAGGAGCGCAAGGAGCTGGCCCAGGCAGAGGTGGACAGCCTCAAGACCCAGCTGGCCGACTACCAGCAGGCGCTCGATATCCAGCAGACCCGCGCCATCCAGTACCGTCAGGCGGTGCAGGCCCTGGAAAACGCCCGCGAGCAGTGCGAACTGCCGGGGCTCGAGCCTGCGCAGGCGAGCGACACCCTGCACCAGTTCCGCGCAGCCGAGCAGAGCCTCACCAGCCGGGTGCTGGGGGCCGAGCAGCAGCTGGCGCTGGCCAAGGCGGCGGTGGCCGAACACGAAGCGGCGCTGACGCTGCTGCTCAGCATCGCACCCGAGACAGTGCGCGAGGCTGCCTGGCCCACCGCGCAGGCGCTGCTCAAGCGCCACATCGAAGACAAGGCCCGCATTGCCCAGGGGCAGGGTCTGCGCGCCGCGCTGGCTCGCCTCGAGAAAGAGAGCGAAAGCCAGAAGACGCTCTTGCGGCTGCGAGACGAGCTGGCCCAGGCGTCTGGTCAGCACATTGCTAGCCAGGACGAGCTGGAGATCTTCCTCGAAGCCCAGCGCACCCGCCAGGAGGAGCTCTCCGAGCAGCAGGCAGAGGCCAATCAGCGCCGCGCCAGCCTCGAGCATCAGGGTACTCAGCTGGGTCGCGATATCGCGGAGCTGACCAAGCTGGCCCCGCGCTGGCTCAAATCCTTTGAAAAACTCGAGCAACTGCGCGAGCAGAGTGGCTTGGCCTTGGCCACCGCCGAAGAACTCTCTTCCGGCATGCAGAGCGTGCTCGACAAGGAGCGGGAGTTCGAGCAGGAGAGCAACCGCATTCAGGGCCAGAAACAGGCGCTGGAGATGCAAATTCGCAACCTGCAGCTGGGTGCCGGCGAGGCGGATCCGCGTCTTGCCCGCATCGCCGAGCAGGTGGGGGGCGTGCTGCTCTCGGACGTCTATGACGACATCTCCATCGATGATGCCCCTTACTACTCCGCGCTCTACGGCCCGGCTCGCAGCGCCCTGGTGGTGCTCGACCTCGAAGGCGCCATCGAGCGGCTGAAAAAGCTGGAAGATTGCCCGGAAGATATCTACCTCATCCAGGGCAACCCCGACTCCTTTGACGAGGATCTGGTGGAAGCTGATGAGCTGGGGGACGCCGTGCTGGTGCGCACCAGCAAACGTCAGGTGCGCTTCTCCCGCTACCCCGAGCTGCCGCTGTTTGGCCGCGCCGCCCGGGAAAAACGGATCGAGCAGCTCGATCTTGAGCGGGAAAACCTCATCGAGGGCTACGCCAAGGCCGCCTTCGAGCAGCAGAAGTACCACCGTCTCTACGGCCACTTCCGCGACTTTATCGGCCAGCATCTGGATATCGCCTTCCGCCCGGACCCCGAAGCCGAGGTGCAGGCCAAGCAGCACGAGCAGCGCAAGCTGCAAGAAACCATCGCCGAGTGCGACAAGCAGCTGAGTGATGCCAAAGCCGCCGCCGCCCAGCTGACCCGCCATATCCAGCTGGTGCAGGGGATGCTGCCCTTTGCCCACCTGTTTGCCGAGGCAGACCTGGCGGCCCGCCTCGAGGCGGCTCACGCCGATGTGGAGGCCCTTAAAACAGCCGAAGCCTTTATCGCCAGGCACGGCAAGGCGCTGGAAAAACTGGAAACCATGGTGCAGGTGCTGCGCCAGGATCCCCAGGATCTGGCGGCCCTGCAGGCGGCCTTTGACGAGGTGAGCGACCTGCTGGCCGAGCAGAAGCGCCGTTGCTACGCCCTCGATCAGCTGGTGGCCCGTTTGCCGCACTTTGCCTATCAGGATGCGCAAGATCTGCTGGGCAAGGCCTCCGAGATGAGCGAGCGACTCAAAGAGAAGCTCAAGGCGGCAGAGCTTGCCGCCCGCACCGCCGGTGAGCAGCACAAGCAGATCACCCAGCGCCACACCGAGGCGCTGCAACTGCGCACGGCGCTCGATTCCAGCGCCTCGGCCAAGGGGCAGACCCTGGCGGAGTTCGAGCAGGAGCTGGCGGCCATGGGGCTGACCCTGTCGGATGACATGGAAGAGAAGGCCCGTGCCCACAAGAAAGAGATTGAAGAGCTGCTTATCCGCACCCGGACCCGCCGCACCAGCGCCGAGGCCCAGTTGCAGGTGTGCAAGCGCGAAATCGAGTCCCTTGGCGGTCGTCTCAAGCTCGAAGGCAAGGATTACTACAGCGCCCGCAAATCCCTGGTGGGTCACAAGGCGAGCTGGTCGCGGGTGGTGCGTCTGGCACGGGAGACCGACGTCGAGAAGCGTCTGAACAAGCGCGAGCTGGCGTACCTCGACAGCGACGAGCTGCGCTCCATGTCGGACAAGGCCCTCGGCGCCCTGCGGGTGGCGGTGGCCCACGACGAGGCCCTGCGCGATGCGCTGCGTCTGTCGGAAGGCAACCGCAGCACCGAGCAGAAGGTCGCCTTCTATGTGCAGGTCTACCGTTACCTGAAAGATCGCATCCGCAACGACATCATCCGCTCGGACGATCCGGTGGAAGCCATCGAGGAGATGGAGATCGAGCTGGCGCGCCTCGCCGACGAGCTCAAGCAGCGGGAAACCCATCTGTCCCTCTCCTCCCACGAGGTGGCGGCCAAGATCACCAACATCATCCGCCGGGAGCAGAACCGCATCCGGGTATTGAACCAGGGCCTGCAGAACATCGCCTTCGGTCTGGTGCGCGGGGTGCGTCTCAACGTCAATATCCGCGAGGCCCACACTCGCCTCCTGACCGCACTCGCCGATCAGAGCGCCATGCACAACGATCTTTTCGCCGACAAGGAGCTCAGCTTCTCCGAGGCCATGGCCAAGCTCTTCCAGCGTCTCAACCCGCAGGTGGAGCAGGGGGAGCGCAACTATCAGGTGATGGGGGACGTGCTGCTCGACTATCGCAACTACCTGGAGCTGGAGATCGAGGTGCAGCGCGGTGCTGACGGCTGGCTGCGGGCCGAGAGCGGCGCCCTCTCCACCGGCGAGGCGATCGGCACCGGTCAGGCCATCCTCTTGATGGTGCTCATCAGCTGGGAGGAGGAGTCCCGCCGTCTGCGCGGCAAGGACATCGCTCCCTGCCGCCTGTTGTTCCTGGACGAAGCGGCACGGCTTGATGGCAAATCCATCGCCACCCTGTTCGAGCTGTGCGAGCGGCAGGACATGCAGCTCCTCATCGCGGCGCCGGAGAACATCAGCCCCGAGAAGGGCACCACCTACAAGCTCATCCGCAAGGTGCAGGGCAAGCACGAGCATGTGCATGTAGTGGGGCTGCGCGGCTTTGGCTTCGCCGACGACAAGCTCATCGCCTGACATCTTCCCCTGACAGGGGCTGACGGAGCGATACGCAAAACGGGAGGCTTGGGCCTCCCGTTTTCCATGGGAAATGTGAGAGAGTAGGCCCCTGTTAACGGAAGCCTGACTGGCGATGCTGGTCGCTCTGTCCCATCGAGGAAGCAACGCATGACGACGCGACAAAAAGGGCTGCTGGCCTCTCTGTGCCTGCTGCTGGCCGCCTGCAGCAGCCACCCTGATGCAGGCAGTGCGGGCAACTGGCGAGGCTATACCCAGACGGGGCTTGCCTCCTATTACGCCGATCGCTACCACAACAAGCGCACCGCCAGCGGGGAGCCTTACCAGCGCCACGCCAACACCGCCGCCCACATGACACTGCCCTTTGGCGCCCTGGTGAGGGTCACCAACCTCGCCAACGACAAGAGCGTGGTGGTGCGGGTCAACGACAGGGGCAATTTCCCCCGCGGGCGCATCATCGATCTCTCCAGGGCGGCGTTCAGCGCCATCGGCAATCCCCGATCCGGGCTTATCAAGGTCAGGATTGAGGTGCTCTAGTCACCGGGTCTGCATGTGCCGGTGCCCCTCCATACCCGGGCCGCTGGAAGAGGGCATTTCCCGGTGATCGCGGGCCATCTTCTTCATTCCATTGGTGAGGTCGCCAACGCGACTTCCCATTTTCCGGTGTGCCATTAAGATAGCCAAACGAAAAACAGGGTGTCTTTGCCATCTGGCGGCAACCGGGCATGGCATGGTGTGTGAGACACCCTTTCAACCCCCTGCCCATGTTTCGCCGCTAAGGCGCAGGCTATAAAGAGAGACGTCATTCACTGGGAGGATCAGAACATGGCTGACAAGCGTGCCATTCAGGCAACGGCCATCCCCGAGCACAAGGCAAAGTCCCTCTATCCGGAGCCCTTTGCCTCCCTGGTCAAGCACCGCACCCGGCGCAGGCTGGGGGATCATTTCGGCCTTGCCAATTTCGGGGTCAACCTGACGACCCTGGCACCGGGGGCCATCTCGGCGCTCAAGCACCATCACGGCCTGCAGGACGAGTTCGTCTATGTGCTCTCGGGCAATCCCACCCTGCGCCACGGGGAGGAGGAGTACCGGATGTCGCCGGGGGAGTGCATCGGCTTCAAGGGGGGCAGCGGCCTGGCCCACCAGTTGCTCAACCACGGTGAGGTGGACGCCGTCTATCTCGAGGTGGGGGACAGGCTGCCAGGGGACACCGTCGACTATCCCGACGACGATCTGGCCCTGGTACAGGGTGCCGATGGCGCCTGGTCAGCCAGACACAAGGATGGCACCCCCTACTAGGGTGCCTCTTCGGGCAATGAGAGAGACCTCCATGGTGTTCAGCCCCTTTTCTGCTGTCAGGGCAGAGGATTTTCTGCCGCTGCTCAACGAC
This sequence comes from Aeromonas sp. TW 6, assembly GCF_013168745.1. Classification (NCBI taxonomy): domain Bacteria; kingdom Pseudomonadati; phylum Pseudomonadota; class Gammaproteobacteria; order Aeromonadales; family Aeromonadaceae; genus Aeromonas; species Aeromonas sp. TW 6. The sequence continues at coordinate 80,920 of NZ_JABERS010000019.1, forward strand.
GAGACGCTGCGAAAGCACCTGATCCCTCACCCGCTTTTCGATGTGGCCGGGGTGCGCGACTGGATGGCGTACAAGCTGGGAGTCGACGCCCGGCCAGGTTGCCGCGTGCGCGCCATCTTCCTCGACGGCACCCTGGCGGGGTGGTGCGGTATCCAGCCCGATGACGAGGGGGTGGAGCTTGCCATCGTGCTCGCCAAGGCCGGCTGGGGAAGCGGCGTGGCGATTTTCAACGAGATGATGGGGTGGGCGAGGGAGCTTGGCCATCGGACGATACTCTTTCACTTGCTGGATACCCGCCCGCCTTATCTGTCCCTCGCCAGACGGGCCATCTGGGTGAGGAAAACGCGCCTGGGCGAACACCCTTTCACCACCTATTGCCTTGACGTTGAGCGCTGGTCTGCAGGCCCTTAGCCTGGACCAGGGGGCCGCAAGCCGTGCCGCCTCCTGGCGGGTCCCGTTGCCACCCTTTGCGCCATGATCCCTCCCGCTCGTTTGTTCCTCCGTGCACGGCGTGGTTATCCACCCCGTTGAACACAGTGTTCATTCTGCCCCCCTATATGGCCCCCACCGTCCTGCCTACACTGGGCAACGTCTGATGGGGGAGCATCCGGCAGTATAAATCGCTGTCCAGGTTGCACTCTCTGGCGTGTTGACGATGTACAACGGAGAAAACTGGATGAAAAAAGAGACAGACAAACTGGTATCGATCGCAGTGCTCAAGGCCCGTGACGGCATGGGAGAGCGCCTTCGCGATGCCCTGCTTACCTTGATTGACCCCACTCGCCAGGAGCCGGGCAACCTCGATTACGTGCTGTTCGAGTTGAAGGATGAACCCGGCACCTTCTACATGCGGGAAGCCTTCGTGAGTCAGGCCGCCCTGGATGCCCACTGTGAGACCGCGTATTTCCAGGCTTTCGCTCGCCAGGCGGACGAACTGCTGGCCGAACCCCTTCGGCTTGTCTTCATGGAAGAAGTGAGCCCCTGATCCTTGCCGCAGAGCCCGATGGTCCCCTCATCGGGCTTTTTGCCTTCAGCCTCGCTCCCGGCAATCGCATCTACCTGCTCGGCTGTGTGGCCATGGCCCTGAACCCCATCCTGATCAAGCGCTGCTACCGGGGGAGTCCTTCCTCCACCTGACCGGCTGGACCCTCATCTGCGCCACTGTGCTGCTCACCGGCATGCTGACCGGGGAGACAGTACACTGGGAACAGGTAGGCTGGGGGGTAGAAGGTGTGCTGCTGACCATGGTGCTCCTGCCCCTTCATGCTGGCAAACGGGGGGCTGTCTGAGGGGCCGCCTGTGGCCCTGATCAACCAGGGAGTGCGTCATGAGAAGAACCCTGATCCTGGTACGCCATGGCAAGTCGAGCTGGGAAGACGCGTCTTTGTCTGACCGCGCTCGTCCGCTGGCTGCGCGCGGGCTGCGCGATGCGCCCCTGATGGGGGCTCGTCTGGCGCACCTTGGGGTGAAGCCCGATCTCATCCTCTCGAGCCCCGCCTGCCGGGCCCTGACGACCGCCCGGCTGCTTGCCGGGGAGCTGGGTTATTCCCCGGACCGCATCGTCATCGACGAGGGCCTCTACGAGAGCGATGCCGGGACCCTTCTCGGGGTGGTGGGGGCGCTTTCAGATGATCTCGCCTGCGTACTGCTGGTGGGTCATGATCCTGCCTTCACCGACCTGGCTCATGGCTTTTCCTCCGGTATCACTCGCATGCCGACCTGTGCCGTCGCCCGCTTCATCTTCGACGCCCCCTCCTGGTCGGCGCTCCCGTCCTGCTCGCCGGTGGTGGCCGTGCTGGACTTCCCGAAGAAGAGGTAGGGGGGCGTCGGTTGCAGGCATGCAGAAACGACAAGGGGAGCCGCGGCTCCCCTTGTCGTGATGGTGACGGGGTCATTTGGCCGCGATGGGCCCCTTGGTGCCCGCATCGTTGTCGACCCAGCCATCTTCTCCCTTGAGGCGGCGATCCCCCTGGATGGTGTAGATGACCATGCCCTCCTTGAACACCAGGGCGCCGTCGGATTTCCTGGTACTGACCTGCTTGTCGTTGACCCACACCTGATCCTTGTCATCGATGCGGATGTTCGCGACCGTGGCGCCCGTCTCGGGGAAGGTGGCGACCCCGTTGCCGGCGTAGGGGCTGGCGCTGGCCGCTGCGGGGGCGGCGCCAAATCCGGCGGCGGCGTTCTCGGCCTTGCTCTTGTGAATATCGCAGCCCTGGGCTTCGGTCACCTGGGTGCAGCCGGAGCGTTCCAGCTGTTCGGCGTATTTGTGGTTGTTGACATCCTCCCCCACCTTAGCGCTTCGCGTCACAGGAGGGGGATTCCCATTACTGGGTGATAGCTGCTCGCGCAGTACCGGGTTCCTGCTTCATCGGGCGGCCTGATTGCACCACGCCTCCACAG